>NZUJ01000105.1 GCA_002701295.1 Ponticaulis sp.
GTCGGTTTGAAGAGGCCCTGATTGAGCTTTGGTTTTTTCGCCTCTTCGGCAAGCTGATCTTTCTTGATCTGAAGTAGGGCGTTGAGGGGTTTGATGGCGCCCTCAGCGCCCGGTGCATTCATGATCTTACGCGGCATTAGCAGGACATAAGTGCTCTTGAGGCCCGTGGCACTCCAGTAAAATATCTGCATGTTGCGCAGGAATACCGTTCCGCGATCGCCTGTCTGTTGAAGTGTTACAAATTCGATTTCTCGCGGCCGAACAGTGCGATGTATCGTGATGATGAAATCATTCAGGATGATCAGACGCTTATTCGTGACGGCATAGGCAAAACGGTTTGCACGCAAGAGGCAGAAGACGGGAAAGCCCAGCGTGAATGTCAGCGGGATCAGAAAGATCAGTAATCCGGGCGAAAACTGAAAATTCTCCGTGAAACCCGAACTATGCAAGACGAAATAAAACCAGAGGCAGGCGAAAACGCCCATCAGAACCTGTAGACAATAGATAATCATCGCGTCTGTCGTGGCCGTGCATTTTTCGGCCGACCAGATAACGCGTTCGTCGGTAATCAATTGACGCGCGACGGCTTTGTTCAAGGCGTGTGATCGAAATGGCTGCATGTGTGTTCTCAGGCTTTCTGATCAGAGGGGTGAACAGAAGGCAGCTTAAGCTCGGCGCTTGAGATTGAACAGCCAGGAATTTTCAACATGCAGGCTGGGTGGGTTGACCAGTGGGGCGCGGGTTATTGTGCCTTCGCCCAGCCCTGAACAGCGATGTAAATCTCTTCGTCATTGAGTTCGAAATCGAGGTGCGAGCCCGTTTCGGCTTTGGAGGCATAGAAGGCATCATAAGCGGCTTTGGCCTGTCTGGCTCTCGCATTGCGCTCGTCTTCCAGGTCATCCTGCAAGGCGCTCATTCGATCGCTGTCACTGCTGTGAATGCGATGGTCTTCGAAGGCGCGATCAATATTGCCCACCTGCCGGGCCGAATAATTCGCCCATGAGCCAAGCACACGCGCGCGGTCAAAAAGGAGCTGTGTTGCGTTCTCTGGGCAGGCCTTTGCGAGAGCGCCGAGCCTGTTCTGGGCATAGCCCACGGCGCGGTCGTAGGAGGCAAGCCTGCGATCATATTCCGCGCGCTCGTCTTCATTGCCCATACCGGCTGTGCCGAAGAAGGAGCCATTGCGTAGAATAGTCCGCCAGAACAGTCCCTCGTCTTCGTCGGCCAGTCGTGTCTCTTTGCCATAGGGGCAAACTGCGGGCTCGCCGCCTGTCAGGCTGGGTTCAACCATGCCGTTTTCAGCGAGGGCCGCCATTTGGAGGAGGATTGTATCTTTGAGCGTCTTTCGCGCCGTTGACCATGCCCACATGGTGTTCTCAACGCCGTTCGGATCCTTATAGGTGGGCGGTTTCATCTGGGGATCGTAATGGTCGCTGGCCTGACGCAGGAGGGAGAACGCGGTGTTGATCTGCGCCATTTTCTGCGCCGGGTCCGGCTCCCGCGCAAGCGCTACGCCGGTCAGATAGACTGAAAAGGCCGTACCCTGATAATCGTCCGGGCATTTGGCATGTTCATCCACGACGAACTGGTGAAGCGCGCCGGGGTCAATCACGGCGCCGGGGGCCTGAATTTCATAGAGCTTGTCGACGAGTGTCTGCTGATAGGTCGGACCGCAATCGGCGACAGCGATTGGCGTGAGACTGATCGTGAGCGCGACAGCAGTCGACAGAAGTTTGAACATGTTTGCTCCAGAAGTGTTTGCAAACAAGGTATTATCAGGGGGATGCAGGGCGAGCTGTCCCCTGATTAGGGGGAAGGAGCCTCTTCAGATCACTTCCCGCTGGCAATGTCATCGAGCGTCTGGCTGGCATTATTGGCCAGCCGCGTGCGATCCATTTTGTTTCCTTCATGAAGGGCCCGCTCTGCCATGCTCAGTGTTTTGTCGAGATAGACCGGATCTTCTCGCATCAATTCATAGTTTTCGAGCAGCTCACGCGCCTTGGCTGAGGCTGTTTCGACGAGATCTGCGGGCTGGGGTTCGCCATTCACCAGTGTCGCATCGGGGGCGTCGTGCGCAGCTAAGGCAATCAGCGTCCATTGCACGGCCATGTCGACAGTGATCTGTTTTGCGTGATCCGGACAGGCCTTGCGGAGTGCTTTCAGGCGATACTCGAGTGGTGGCTCTGTTAGCACATATCCCGATTGCATCATCCCGAAGAGCGTGTTCTGCAGGATCTTGCCGTGGGCTTCCAGTTCAGAAAAGACGAAAAACCGTTCACCGTCCGCATAGGGGCAGGTGTCAGGCGTTTCCTGATTAGAAAAGGCTGCAAAGCCGCTGCCGCTGACCGCGCCATAGTCGAACATAGCCGGAATGATGAAGTCATTCAGGTCCGCCATCAGAGCTCTTCGCTCATCTGCCACGACCTTGCGGAGCGCGTCAGGCTCCTGCTCGTTTTCAATGGTCTTCTGCATATCCGCCTTGGCGCGCATCAATGCGGTATAGGCAAGATCGGCGATCGCTGCGCGATGCATGGCCGTCTCTGCCAGATAGGACAATCCGAAAAACATGAAGGGCAGCTTTTTGTTGACGGTTGTATTGTCCGGGCAGGCGATCATGAGGGCGTGGACCTGATTGAACAGCTCGTCCTGATTGGGAATGAACTGTGTTTCAGGTGTTTGCCGCGCCGCAAGCGCGCGCTGTTCGACCTTTTTTTCGAGCGCGATGATCTGAGCGCGCGCATCAGTCGGACACGTTTGGGCCTGTGCGCTTTCGGCGAGTATTGCGCCGGGAAGCGCTACATAAAGGAGAGCCATGCGGATCAGTTTTGTCCAGGTTATCATATAATCTCCGCGCGATGCCGTTTTCGATTTCAGTCTTATGTCTCTGAAATCATTTCAAATCCTGAAAGTCAGCGTCCAGACAAACCCATGCCGCCTTTGGGATCAAGAGAGAGGTGCAGCTGCAGCGAGCATTTAAAACTTACCCAAATGGCTAAGTATGTTGACTTGTCTCTCCGGGTATAATACTAAGCCATATGGCTAACTTAAATACAGGCGCTCCGACACAGATTGATCTCGGGTTTCATGCGCTGGCGGACGCGACGCGTCGGGCAGTGATCGAGAAACTTCACGAAGGGGAGGCCGCCGCGACCGAGTTGGCCGAGCCCTTCGATATGGCGCTGCCAAGTTTCATGAAGCACCTGAGAGTGCTGGAGGCGGGCGGCTTGATCAGTACACGGAAAGAGGGCCGAAAACGGATGTGCCGGTTGGAACGGGCGCAACTGGCCCGGCTGTCGGGCTGGATCAACGCATATGAAGCGGGATGGCAAAACCGGCTCGACCGGCTGGATGCCTTTTTCAAGGACGGGGAATGACAATGACACAGACAGGTATGTTGCACCGGACAACGGTGCTGGAGAAAAGCTTCGGCGTGGGCGTGGCGAAGGTGTTTGCCGCATGGGCCGATCTCGACAAGCGATCCCAGTGGAATTCGCCTTCTGACGAGGTCGTGATCAAATACACTGAAGATGATTTCAGCGTTGGCGGGAAGGATGTCTCGTTATGCCTGGTTGGAGATCAGATCTTGGCGGAGGTTGTGGGCGTCTATCACGACATCGTACCGGAAGAACGGATCGTCTATACCGAGATCATCAAGACGGGCGAAGGCTTTATGCTGGGGATCAGTCAGGTCTCTGTCGGCTTTACGGCCACCGAGGCAGGCACGGACATGGTGGTGACCTTGCAGACTGTGGCGCTGGCTGGTGGTGAGATCATCGACGAGGTTGCGGCAGGCTGGACGGCGAGCATGGGCAAGCTGGAAGAGGTTCTGGCAGGGTGACGCTTAGCTGGTGGTTGTCGAGAAGGGCAGCGTATTTAAGTCGGGTTGATCTGGCCTTAAAACGTAGCGGATGGTGTCGACGACCGCCATCAAGGCGACCACTATATTTAAAATCAGGAATGCGGGAAATATCATGACCATGCCGAAGAAGGCCATGATCGCGAAAATTCCTGCGACGAAGGATAATATCGCCAGCAGAAGCACACAGCACGCAACGATAAGAATTGGCGCAAGGGCCAGCGCGATTGTCATCCTGCCAAGACGCAGAATGTGAAGAAAATGCCCGAGAACCAAGGTGAGTGGCGTCAGGGTCAGAAATGCGACCACGCGATATAATGCGTCGTGAGACAAGTTCGAATTCGCCTTAAAGAAGCTGACGCTGTAGACAGCGGCAATAAAGGCGGTGGCAAGCAGCACACGCAGAGATTTCGTGAGGTATGACATGTCCGCTCCCTGCGTCGGCTCGATAATAACTGAACAGGTTTAACGCGGCGTATCGGATCGGGTTTTAATTCGGTGAACTTCCCGGTTTGACCGCCTGACGCAAGGGTTGGATATCATGCAGGTTGAGAACAAAAACGGTTTCTAACCTGTCCTCCGGTGTCACGATTTATCACGTGAATTTGACGGATTGCCCGGGTCTGGCGAAGCCTGTAGAGACCCGCCACATGAAGACTTTGCGTATAGTTTTGAGTGCCTCTCTCTTTGCTGGAGTGGGGCATGCGGTCGCCCAGGATGATGTCAGCGCTGATCGCCGACTGGACCCTGTAACTGTGTCTGTGACACGTATTGAACAGGCGGTGTCTGACCTGCCGGCATCGGTTTCGGTGCTGGACGGGGCTCGGCTTGATCTGGCGGCGAGTTATCTGGGCGCAAGTGATCTGACCGATCTGGCTACAGGTGTTGAAGCGGCCATCGCCAACGGCACGCAGGTGGCCTTTCAGATCCGCGGGATTGGCGCAGTTGACCATCAGGCGCTGACGCCCTCTGCGGCAGCAGTGTATTCCGACGGTGTGTTTCTGGCGACGAATGTTCAGACAGGGTTGATGCTCTATGATCTTGATCGCGTGGAAATTCTGAAAGGTCCGCAGGGGACACTGTATGGGCGGAATGCGTCCAGCGGCGCGGTGAACCTGATTTCAGTACGTCCTTCGGAAGATCAGACCCGCTATGTTCGCGCTGGCGTGGGTAATTTTGATCGCTATGACGCCGCGGCAGCCTTTGGCGACACACTGAATGACGTGGTGAGCTATCGGATAGCCGGAAATTATGTGAGCCGCGGGCCTGTTCTGGACAATGTGTCCGGTCCGGCGGCGGCAGGTGGCGAGACTGACCAGATTGGCGTGCGCGGCGGGCTCTTGTTTGACCTTGATGCGAGCGATCTGTTCCTCAGCGTTCACTATGAAGAAGATAACGGCATCAATACGATGCCGCGCAATGACAGCCTGAGCGTTGGTGATTTTGAAATCTCCAGCGAAGGTGAGGGTATTCAGGGTACAGACAATGCGTTTTATGGCGCGTCGGCTGAGTATACCCGCGAGCTGGGCGACTGGACGCTGTTCTCGCTGACGGCGGTCGAAGGCTATGAGCAGAATTATGGTTTTGACTTTGATGGGACGCCCGGGCCTTTCGATACACAATCGCTCAATGCAAACCTCGCCTATGATCGGGATTATGTGCAGGTCTCAGAAGAGCTGCGCCTGACGCGCAACACGGGATATGGCACAGCGCTTTACGGGCTGGCTCTGTCGGCTGACGAGTTCCAGCAGCGGTATGCCATCTGGTGCGGTGTGCTTGATCCGCAGACGCTGATCGGCACCTGCCCTTATGTCGGGGCGCCGGGCCGTGTCGGACCAACGCCCGCAAGTGCGGGCACGGCCATGACACTGGTGACGGATATCGAGCAGTCGCGTGAGACGTTTGCTCTGTTTACCAGCCACCAGTTTGATCTGTCCGAGGCGCTGCAGGTCATGATCGGCGCGCGGCTGACAGATGAGTCGATTGAGGGCGAGGGGCAAGGGCTGCACGTATTTGATGACGGTGTTGTCGGCTTTAACAATCGCGACGGACTGGGCGCGGCGATAGGCCAGAATACGATCAACGAAACCCGGTTTTCAGGGAATATGGCGCTGTCTTATGACCTGCCCGTGGGAATGGTGTATGCGAGCCTCGCCAATGGCTATAAGTCTGGCGGGTTTAATGGCGAAGTTGCCAATAATGCGGCCCATTACAGCGATGAAGGCTTGTTTGGCGCAGAAGAGGTGACAGCCTGGGAGGCGGGTTTCAAGTCGGCACCAAACCCGCGCTATAGCTATAGCCTCGCAGCGTTTTATCTCGACTATAATGACCCTCAGGCGCGGATTTTCGTGTCGTTTGATCTGCCGGATGGGTCGCAGATCACGTCGAACTCGCTCTCCAATCTTGATGAGGCTGAGTCTTATGGTCTGGAGGCGGAGTTCAGTCTGAAGCCGACCGAAGCGCTGACACTGAATGGTGCGCTGACGCTGAACGAAACCGAGATCAATCAGACGTCCAATATCGGAGGGAATGCGGCTCTGTTTGATGGAAATCCCCTTCCATTTGCGCCGGATACTTCTCTCACGCTGGGCGGAAGTTTTGCTTTCGACCTGACCGAACGGATATCGGCATTGGCTTCACTGCATGGGAAGTATCGGAGCGAGTATTTCCTGGATGCCGAGGGGCTGCACGCGCGAAGCCAGGACGGATTTGCGACGGTGCAGGCGGCGCTGGATTTTGGCTTTGCCGGAAGCGGCGTGACGGTGAGCCTTTGGGGCCGAAATCTGACGGATGAAGACTATGCTGTCTCGGGCTATGGCTTTATCGGCTATAATACCTTCCGGTCAGAGCCGCGAACCTTCGGTGCCTCGCTGGAGTATGCGTTCTAGCCAAACTGTGCTGGATAGAGCCATGATACTCGCAGACTATCTCAAACGCATTGGATTTGAGGGGCCGGTAAGACCGGACCTTGAGACGTTGAATGCCTTGCACGAAGCGCATGTGCGCGCTGTGCCGTTTGAGAATCTGGACGTGCATGCAGAACGGTCTGTGATCTTTTCGGTTGAGGCCGCCTATGAGCAGATCGTGACGCGCGGTCAGGGCGGCTGGTGCTATGAAATGAACAGCCTGTTCGGCTGGGTGCTTTCAGAGATCGGGTTTGAGGTGACGCGGCTGGCTGCGGGCGTGCGACGGGCGAGCTTTGGTGATGAGGCGCTTGGCAATCATCTCTGCCTTCTGGTTCATCTGGATTCTGACCATCTGGTGGATGTCGGGTTTGGGAGCTCTCAGATTACCGGAATTTCGCTGGATGTGGCGGAGACACTGCACCGGCCTTTCCGCATGGCTCTGACCATGCGCGAAGATGGATACTGGCGTCTGCATGAAGGCGGGTGGGGGTCAGCCATGAGCTATGACTTCCTTGCCCAGGCAGGAGATGAAGCCCTGTTGGCGCAGCGCCACCATGAGCAGGTGACTGATCCGAATTCGATTTTCCGGAAAACGCTTGTCGCGAAGATCAGGCGCGGGCGGGCCTATCACGCGCTGCGCGGATGTATGCTGGAAACCAACTGGCCGGGCCGAAAAGAAACGCGCGTGATCGAGACCGCAGATGAGTTGTTATCGGTGCTGGATGAACTCTTCGGATTGACGGAGCCGGATATGGACCGGCTTTGGCCCGCTATTCAGGCGCGTCACAGGCAGTTGTTTCCAAACACGATCCGTTAGTGCTCAGGCGCGTTGTCCTGTTCTGTGGGCGCGACATGATGGTGAATGGCGGCGGAGGCGGCTTCCGGATCTTCCAGCATGACCATGCAAAAGGCGTCATCACCCACCGTATCGCCGTGCTTTTTAACACGTAGCCCGCTGTCTGTTGGGAGGTCTTCAATGTCCTCAATCAGGGAGGTTGCCAGTTCATCTGCGAGACTGCCATCGCGCCTGATGGCGACGAGACGCGCGCTGGTGAGGGCGTAAAGCGCTGGCAAAACCTGATCAAGCGGCGGAGCCGTGAGACGCCGGATGCTCATATAGGTGTACCAGAACAGCGCCAGGGCGATGACGATAACGATGGGTGCACCAAATGAGATGGTGAGGTAGTCGGCTTTTTCGAGAAGGCCTGCGAGCTGAATAAGCCCCCAATAACTGAACCAGAGGCCAAGAATTGCAGCGATGAACGCCAGCAGGCCATTCTTGACTGGCGCGCGTGCATCCGCAGCCGCAAAACGTTCATCGGAAATCGCTTCCTGCCAGAGCGGTGTTTCGCCAGGAGCCAGATGTGGCGTGAGAAGCGGATGAGACTGAAGCATCGTCTTTTTGCCGGTCAGTCTTTGTTGCGCGCGGCGCGGAACAGGCCTTCAAACCGGCGCGGCGCAATAGGTTTGACGTCAAATTGCGGCGGTTTCATCACCTGATCAATCTTGTCGGCTGCAGGGAATTGGCCGCCACACAGACAGGTGAGAGGGGTTTCGCTGTCTTCGCGTGCGGTGGCGAGTTCCAGATTATCGCGAACGAGCGCGCCATCCTTGAAATGCTCGACCATGCGCGTGACAGAGCTGTCCTCCTGAACCTCATAATAAATCAGGTCGGGCTCTTCTTCGAAATCATGTCGCCAGCTGACGGCCAGATAGTCTGCCAATTCGCATTCCTCAGTTTAGGGCTGTTGCTCATATAAGCGGGCATGGCTTTCACATGAAGCGGCGCTTCGTCAACTGTTGCCGACGTTATTTCGTGCGGTTGAAGTTATCGATTTTTCGTGAGGAAGGTCTGCCCGCTGGCAGGCGTTAGCGGATCAGCTTTCGGCGCGCTTCCATGATGAACTGAACGACAAGTTCCAGCTGAACCGGCGCGGACATCAGCGCCCCCAGAAGAATACCCGGCCAGATGGTCGCGAGTGTCGGACGATCAAAATAGGATACGCCGAAAAAGGGGAAATAAATGGTCGCGCCGAAGCTGACCATCATGATCATCCGGCCAAGCCATCGTCCTGCTGTGTATGGCGCGATGGCGGCCAAAGCGAAGGCCGCTGTGGTGCCGATATAGAAACAGGTTTGCGCGGCGGTGCGGTCGCTCATGGCCCAGAGGAAGATAAACGTGAAGACGCCGATTGCGCAGATCACCATAAGGATGGCGCGTGTGATCGTGTATGGCGTGATGAGCATGAGCGTCGTGTCCCCTTCACATTAAGCCTACCAGACAGGACCTCCGGGCCGGTTAAGCCGAAGGGTGAAATTTCAGTCAGACGCATATGTCCGGATTGACCGGCCTGACGGCGCGGATCAGACTTACCCGCAATTGGAATAGAAGGGTCGCACGATGCGGATTGCAGGATTGATCATGGGTTTTGGGCTGCTGCTGGCGGCATGTTCAACTGCGTCTGACACGCCTCCGCCCGAAGTTGAGCTGGCAACAATGCCCGAGATGACCAATCCGGAAGCGTTCACGCAAGCGGATCAGAATGCCTGCGCGGCGGCCGGAGGGACGTATGAGCAGGCTGGAATGCTGGGCTGGTTCAGATGTACGCAAAGCTTTGCAGATGGCGGCAAGGTGTGCCGGGATGGCGATGATTGCATGGGGCGCTGTATGTCCGATGGAACGGGGGCGGCCTTCAATGAAGATGGTACGCCAAAGCCGGTGACGGGCGTTTGCGCTGCAAATGACAATCCATTCGGGTGCTATGCGACGATTGAAGACGGCTTTTCGACCGGCACATTGTGTGTGGATTAGGCTTTGATCTCCGTCGTCGCATGGAACTTTGAATTCGCGGGGAGGCGGAGTAGAGCTGCGCCCGAATTGCTTCGCCGGTCGGAATTCTACCAGCCGGACCTGAGTGTCCTGAGTGAAGTCAAACTGGATATGCTTCCTGCCGGGAATGTGATTGCAGGGGGCGAGAACTGGGGTTATCCAGCGAAAAGCGGCCAACGGAAAATTGCATTGGTCGCCGAAGCACCATGGGAAGATGTCAGGGCCTTTGACGAGAGGCCGCTGGCTGGCAGATATGTTGAAGGCAGGACTTGCCTTAGCGGCCGGGAGACGATTGTCATTGGTGTCTGCATTCCATGGTCTTTCTGTCATGTGACGCACGGGTTTCGTGATCGTTCTCGATGGCAGGAGCACAAGGATTTTTTGCGAGCGCTTCGTCCGAGATTGCTTAAGGCGAGCGAGACAGAGAAACCGATCATTTTTGGCGGCGATTTCAATCATACTTTTCCGCCGGACAGCATGGATGCAGAAGCACACCAGATGTTGCTGGATTTGCTGTCCGAAGCAGATTTGGCGCTGTTCAGTTCCGGTCAGAGCAAGAATGGCAGGCTGTTAAATCATCTCGCCGGGCGAGGGTTTGAGCTTGCAGATACCTATTGGATTTCCAAAGTCGATGGCGACCGTGATCTGACCGATCACAATGGTATTTGTGTTGATTTGAGAGAGATCTAACTCAACTAGCCTGCAATCTTGTGCGCGCGCTTCTGTGCGGTATTGAGCCAGCGCCTGATCTTGTCCGGTCCGGCTGATTTGACGATGCCAAACTGGAAGGTGCGGACGGGTGTGATGCCCGAGAATTTGAGAACCAGATTGGTCACCTGATTGGCTGCGGGACGGCCATAGGCAAGGCGGTCGAAAAAGGCGGGTGCGTCTGCTGTGATGAAGACGTCTGCGCTGCGGCCCTTGAGAAGCTTGTCCCACCAGGGATCTTCTGTGTGATAATTCATGGCAAAGCCCGGCAGAAACGCCCGGTCGAGCACGCCTTTCATCTTGGCGGGCATACCGCCCCACCATTGCGGATAAAACCAGGCCAGATGATCGGCCCAGAGGATATTTTCCCGCCAGTCTTCGAGGCAGGGCTCAAGGTCTTTCCGCTGGTGATAGCCATTGGTGAGGTCCGGGTCGAAGGACATGTCGTGCAGATTCATCCGCCGGACCTCTGCACCCTTCAGCAAGGCGCCTTCGGTGTAGGCATCGGCCAGCGACGAGGCGAGTGAGGTTTCCCGCGGATGACCAACCCAGATGAAGATGCGCTTGCTCAATCATTCCCCTGACTTTTGGGCGTGATGACTTGAAATCAGAGCATACTGCCGAACTATTGCAGTTTTAAGATACTGAACTTGTTTGATATATTGTGGTGCGCAAAGGGTTTGACGAGTCATACGTTGCGGCGCGTGAGTTGGCGGATCCTTGTCGATTATTGACGGTTCACTGGCGCTCTATGGCTATTTCAGGCGCCGGAAAGTGGTCAGCCGCCTATGCCGCATTCGCGGAGCGTTTCGCCGATTTCTTCAAGCGCACCCTCCATGTAGAAATGGATGGTGACAGGTGCATCCGGGCGGTCGAAGGTCGCCGGGGCTATATCGAAACTGAGTGTTTCAGACGCCAGAATCTCTGCGATGAATGCGGGTTCGTCTTCTGGAGACAGGAAGACGTGGCTCGAGTCGAGACCATCAAGGAAGCCCGGCAAAGGCCTCATGGGTGCACCATCAATGGAATAGCTCAGCACGACATCCTCATCTGTGCCGCGTTCGTCCCAGGTGAGGTCATCATCATCGATCTCGCCATGCTGGACCATGATCAGCGGGTCATCCTCGAGGCAGGTCATGATGAGGGCGGTATCGGTGCCGCCAACCGTTTCACCCGTGAAGTTGACGACCTTGGCCCAGTTATATCCCGCGCGTTCTTTTGCCTGCCACCAGGCATCGAGTTCGAGAGGGATTTCGGAGACTGCAGGTGAGCCGGCACAAACGAGAATGGAGAGTAGTCCGAGAGTTTTCTTCATTCGCCAGGAGTCGACTGTAATCAGGGGTTTGTCATCCCCTGAACAGGTGAGTGGAGGGGCTCGCGGTTTCACAAGCCCGTGTGGCACCGGTTTCCTGAATTGACACCTTGGCGGGGGAGTGCCGTTCTGCCGTCATGCCCGAAAAGAGGCAGATAGGGAGAAATCATATGAACCTGAAAACAAAGATGACGACATCGTTTGGGGCGCTGAGTGCTGCGCTGGCCCTGAGTGCGTGCCAGACCGTCGCGCCAGCTGCACCGCTCGCGCTGAGCGCTGCGCCGTGTACGCCGCCACCGGTGGATGAATGCGTGCGCGGGGAGGCGTGTGGCGCGCTGGTGACCGAGCAGGGCCCTGCCGTGAACGCTGTTACCGGGCGCAACTATTATCTCGATTATTCCTGCGGCCTGACTGAAGGCGAGCCGGTCAATCTCGTGCTGAACCTTCATGGAGGCGGATCTTACGGAAACTGGCAGCGCCATTACTTCCCGATCAAGGATTTTGTCGAAGAGCATAACCTGGTTGTGGTGACACCCAACGCGCCGCCGCAGCGCTGGGGTGAGGTGGATGATGAGCACCTCGAAACCATTATTGCGCAGATGATCGACGAGATTGGTGCGGATAATATCCGGTCTTTCTGGCTGGCAGGGCATAGCCAGGGCGGGATGACCTCGCGCCGGATTGTCTGCACGGATTTCTTTGCAGACAAGGTGGATGGTATGTTGAGCCTGTCCGGTGGGCGGTTGAGCCGGGCGGAAATGTCTCCGAATTTCTATCGTCCGAGCCGCGGTGAAACAGGTCCGCGCCCACCGCGTGACTATCCGCCGGAAGTTCTGCCGGAATGTGAGTTCAGCCATATCTACACAACAGGTGAGCTGGAGATTGTTGAACTGCCGGATACGTCAAGCTGGGCTGACCAGCTCGGTTGTGATGCACGCGTGAAAGAAGACGATGTGGTCGATACCGAGGAGGGCTATGTGTTTGACTCGCTGGCCCAGGAAAATCCGAACCCTGTCTGGGGTCTGATGCCGGGGCCGGGTACGGCGGAAGTCTTCGTCTATCCGAACTGTGATGATGGCCGCGTTGTGGCGGACGTTATTCGTCTGGACAAGGGTCATACGGAAGGCCTGGAGCCTGTCGTGACGGAAAAACTGGTCGAGCTGATGCTCAGCGCCAAAGGCGGCAAGATCGCCGGGAATGCTGGCTAGTTGCACAAGGGCCGTCTTAAGCTCAGGCGGCCTTTTTCCTTGAAACAGGGATACTGGTCGGGTCGATGTGTTCGGGGCGGATGCCTAGCCCGACTGCGCGCCCGACCATACGCCTGAGAAACGGGACTGTCGTCACGACCCTCAGGAACCATGGCGCTTTGAATTCGCCTTTTTGTTCGAGCGTCCGATAGATGACCTGTTTGTGCAGGAAGGTCTGAAGACGCTGAGTCATACGCGCTGGAAACTGGCGCCGTTTGCGTACCGTATCGAGATCTTCCGGACTGCACTCTTCTGACATGATGAGCGGCGCGAGAAGGTTCGCCGTGGCAACGGCATCCTGAATGGCGAGGTTGATGCCAACGCCTCCGACGGGTGACATGGCGTGGGCTGCATCGCCGATGCAGAGAAGGCCTGCTCTGTGCCAGGTATCGAGATGGTCGATTTTCACAGTGAGAAGTTTGACCTGATCCCAGTCCGAGATCTCTTCAACACGGTCGGGCGGGATACCGGTTGCGGCGCTGACCTGTTCGCGGAAGGCATCAAGTCCCTTTTCGCGCAGGCCTTCGGCGCCATTTTTCGGAATGACATAGGCGCATTGCCAGTACGCCCCGCGATTGATCATGACCATCATATAGCCGGTGCGGAAAATGCCCTGCATGTCGTCGCCATCCGCCGCCTCGCGGGATAGTCGGAACCAGAGGACGTCAATATCGACGTCTTCGTCAGTGACAGCGAGGTCCGCCTTGCTGCGCATGGTCGAGCTGCGTCCGTCTGCGCCGATCGTCAGCCCTGCATAGATATAAAGCGGGCCATCAGGCGTGTCGGCGGCAACGCCGATCACGGTATCGTCGTCAGCGATGAGGAGGTCTTTTGCTTCGGCCTGCATGATCAGGCGAAAGTTCGGAAAGGCTCTCGCCTTCCGCGACAAAAAGTCCAGGAAGTCCCATTGTGGTATAAATGCAATGAATTTGCTGGTGCTGGGCAGGTGAGAAAAGTCCGCAAGCCTGACCGTTTCCTCCCCCATGACGGCAGTCATCTGATGGACTTTCTGGTGCGGTTCGAGCAGAAATTCTTCGAGTAAGCCGAGTTCGTGCAGCACTTCCAGAGTAGAGGGGTGAACAGTATCGCCGCGAAAATCCCTCAGAAAATCAGAGTGTTTTTCGAGAACGACCACATCAATGCCCGTGCGCGCGAGCAGGTAACCTGCCATCAGCCCAGCTGGCCCGCCACCCGCAATGCAGACCGAGTGATTTTGGACTTGTTCCGGCATGGCTGTCTCCTGGTGTGTCTGCTTAGACACAGTGTTGTGTAAGATCAGCAGTCACTGCACGTGAGGGGTGCAAAAACCGAGTGGAAAGCTTAGGTGTTAAGCCAGCATTCACTACGAATCGACTATGGTCTTACCCGAATGACAGGGATTTGGCGATGAAACTCGTGAATATCGAAGGCACGATTGATTTGCTGGGCGACGCCCATTCCCATTCGCATGGCAAAATTTACAGCCATATGTCCTTCCTCACCGCGGACGGTGATGAGGTTCTGGCGCGCAATGTATGCGTGACCTCTGCGCTGGCGGATATGATCCGCGTGGGCGTGACGGGTCAGTTCACGCTGCAGAAAACGCTGTTTTCGACGGTGCTGCAAAAGGCCAGCATTCCGCAGCTGGCCGTTTCCTGATCTGAGCTTCCAATAGTTTGAAACTAAAGGATGGACTGGCCGGTTGATGCCCAGTCTTTCATGAAGGCGTCGAGGCCTTTGTCTGTCAGCGGGTGACCGAAGACCTGATGGATCACTTTCGGCGGGATGGTTGCAACGTCTGCACCCATTTTTGCCGCTTCCTGAAGGTGGAGCGGGCTGCGGATCGACGCGACGAGAACTTCTGTCTCAATGTCCGGATACATGGCGTAGATTTCGCAAATGTCTGAAATCAGATCCATGCCGTTGGTGCCGATATCATCGAGCCGGCCGACGAAAGGCGAAATATAGGTCGCACCAGCCTTGGCTGCGAGAAGCGCCTGATTAGCCGAGAAACAAAGGGTGACGTTGGTCTTGATGCCTTTGGAGGTGAGCGCATAGCACGCCTTGATGCCATCGAATGTCAGCGGAAGTTTGACCACCAGGTTCGGGGCAATTGTGGCGAGCTTTTCACCTTCTTTGATCATGGTCGCGGCGTCTGTCGCGGTGACTTCGCCAGAGACCGGGCCCGGCACCAGTTCGCAAATTTCAGCCAGAACATCGAGAATGTTGCGACCGGATTTGGCGATCAGGGACGGGTTGGTGGTGACACCATCCAGGAGACCGGTTTCGAGGAGGCCTTTGATTTCCTCAACATCGGCAGTGTCGACAAAGAATTTCATGACTTTCCTTCCTGATACCGGACGTGTTTGCCTCTCTCTAACGGAAAAGATCTGAGAGGCAAAGCGCTAACCGCGCGGGGCTGGCCTGTGCTTCTGCATCAGTTCAGTACGAAGTCCAGAATTGCGGCGTCGAGGTCAAAGCCGGGGATGGTTTTGGGCCATTCATGGCCACCCTGTTCCGCAGAGATGGCGATGACCTGACTGTCCGCTGCACAGTCGGCGCGGCTGACGAGCACGCCCGGGCTGACCGCGCTGGCAATTGGCGCGTCGCAGGCTTTGAGCTGATGGAGACGGTCGATGACTTCGGGAAAGGAGAAGTTGGGCGCGGTGCGGAAGCGTTGGGATCTGTCGCGCTTGCTGGCATCAAAGCTGACAGTGTCGTCATCACGCGTATGGATGGTCAGAACGCGTGTGGTTTCGGGGACAGCCGGTTGATCTTCGAACATGGCGCCGCTGACCGTGACAATGCCGGCGGGCGTGAAGGAGAGATCGCCCGCTACCCTGTAAGCGAGCATGGCACCGTTGGAGTGCCCCAGAAGATAAACCCGGTTCCGGTCAATGGCGACGAACTCGCTGAGGCGATCAAGCGTGGCATCGATGTAGCTGACGTCGTCGATGTTTTCGCGCTGAGCATAGGCGCAGCAATGATCTGCATTCCAGGTGCGAAGGTTTTCGGTCTGACGCCGGGCAGTTCCATTCATGTAGAGCACGATGAAGCCGCGCGCGCGAAACTGGCGTGCAAGATATTGCGATTGTTCCTGCATGCGCTGAGCAGACCCGCCGCCGCCATGAAATATCATGATGACAGGTGCGCTGGCGCTGGTTGGCCCGACCGGAAGTTCGAGCAGGACCTGACGGACCGTATCGCCTGTATCTATGGGCAGACTTTTCGGGAGCTCATGCACCACCTCCATAGGCGGTTCATTTGCCGCGCAGGCGGCAAGGCCAAGTGTTATTGAGCACGCAATAGAGCTGAAGACACGCATTGGCAGACCCGACAGTTTTGCCCCTCAGAAACTTAACGTTCCAAAACTGCAAGTCCGTCGCAACTTATCATTTTGTCATTCAATCAGTGCGAGGATCGGGCCCATAGGGACGCCGGGGTCATTCCGGCCGGTTACGCCATCATACAGGCGGGAGATGGAGCCATCGAGGAAGAGGGCGTTCTCGCAATTGAGCTCATCGCGAAACAGGCTGGCAAACGCGTGGAATGTGACCCAGCCATCTGACAGAACGAAATATAGCTGGCCGGTGTCTTCATTGATGCCGACACCATTCCGACGCTTGAAGCTGGTGCTTTCAGGATTGAATTTGGGGTGAATGTCACCGTCAATGACCAGCATCGGACCGGATTGTGTGGCGTAGCTGATGACGTCTTTGGCCATTTTTGTCTGATAGTCACTGGTTTCCATAATGTGTGTGCCAGTGAGCCCATCTTCCTGCCAGATGACGAAAACACCGTTTGGGAGGAGGCGGAAATTGCCATAGCCGCCTCCGGTCTGAAGCGGAGCAAGCTCCTTGCCGTCTTCGATATAGAGGCCAACCGGTGACCGGTCTTCGTGATACATGCCGGCATTCATGGCGAAGCGGAGTGTGTTGCCTTTTGCCTCCAGGGTTTCGCGGAGTGCGTTGAAGCTGCCGAAGGGCGTTCCGGCCTCATCATTGAGATAGAGGCGCAGGCCGGGGTCGTATCGATCAAAGACGCAAATGGTGTAGCTGATGCCCTCGACTGCACGGCGTTCGCATGGTGAGGCGGCCGCAGGTGCCGGGCCGAGCGGTTCCAGTCGCGGCGGGTCGACTGTCAGAATGACGGGCAGGAGTTTGACGAGAAGGACAGTTAGCATGATCAGCGCGCACGGTTAGTCTTTGGTCTGGACATTGTTCCGCAGCCAATCGGCGAAAATATGTTCGTCGATGTCGCCACCGGCAAGCGCGAAGACTTTCAGCGCAGCATCTGCCTCACCGGCAATAAAGCTGAGTCCATTAATCTCGAGAAAAATCACACACGTAAGAAAGGCGGCGCGTTTGTTTCCGTCCACGAATGGATGGTTCTGCGCAATACCATCAGCATAGAGTGAGGCGAGCGTACACAGATCTTCCGTTCCGTAGTGAAAAGCGTTTACGGGCCGCGCCAGTGCGCTCTCGAGCAGTCCTTCATCTCTAAGTCCTGCTGCGCCGCCATCACGGGCAATCGATTCATCATGAAGAATTTCGAGCGCTCGACGGTTGACCCAATTGGGCTCTGTCATTTTGCGAGTTCACGTAGTGTGTTGCGGAATCGGTTCGCAATCTCTCGCCCTGCGTCAACCTGTTTGGAGACTTCCGGATCGTAAACATCAAACCTCCAGCCCGTGTCGGTGTCGGAAATATTGATCGTATCACCTTCTGAGAGACCGCGCCGTTCGATCTCTTCCTTGGGCAGGATGACACCATAGGAATTTCCGATTTTGCGAATTTTGACGTGTTTCATGGCAGAAGTCCGATTGTTATAACGAGCGTTATAACATGGGTGACAGCAAAGACCTAATCCTCCAACAAACCCAGTTCGCGCTGTTTCTTTTTGGTGAGGCCGCGACCGACAATCACATAGCTGTCGCGGACGTAAGACAGGAGTTCTTCATCCGACATGGTTTCGTCTGAGGTGCGCTGGATCCAGCTCATGCCGCGTGAGGCAAGGTGGGGCGCGCCCTGCAGGCCGGGTTTCTCTTTCAGAATGTCAAAGCCCATACGAGACAATTTGAAGGAACATCGACTGAGCGTGCCGGTCTCATCCTGTCCGGCAATGACGTAGACCTTGCCGCCAATTTTCCAGACGTGACTCTCCCCCCACTGGACCACATGAGTCGAGTGGGGAAGGCTTGCGCAGAAGGCGTTGAAGTCTTCGAGGGTCATGGGCATCCCTTTTGTGAATTGATCGCAATCTTGGAACGATCGGCCGCCTGGTCCCGTTGATCATGCATAGAAACACACACGCCAATAACCAACGACAAGGAGGATATTATGGCACTCTCAAATCTGAAAGATGTCTATGTGGATCAACTGCAGGATGTTTACAGCGCGAACCGTCAGGCGCTTGGTGCAACACAGGCGCTGGCCGCTGCGGCACACCACCCGGAGCTGAAAGAAGCACTGGACCGCGGCGTAACCGGTATCCGCGAAGGCATGACAGCAATTGAAGGCCTGGTGAAAGAAAACAATGCTGACCCGCGCGGTGAGTTCTGCAAGGGCATGGAAGGGATTGTCGCCGAGGTGAAGGCGCATGTTCTGGACGCCAATTTTGATGATGCAGACGCCAAGGATGCGATGATCATCACTCAGTATCAGCGCATGGCCCATTACGGCATTGCCGGTTATGGCTGCTGCACGGCGTTTGCTCGTCGTCTGGGTCTCGATGGACAGGCTGACAAGCTTCAGGACTGTCTGGATGCCACCTATCATGGTGACAAGGAAATGACGGCTATTGCACTCGGTGAAATCAACCGGGCCGCGGCCTAGCCAGGAGAACGCTCATGACCCAACGACCAACGGATATTGACGTTCTGAACCACGTCACTCGGACGCTGATTGACAGCCTGAAAGGCTATGAGCTCGCCAGCGATATGGTTGAGGGTCATGAAGCGCTTCAAAACAGCCTGCGGGCACGCGCTGCAGACCGGAAATCACTTATTGGACGTTTTCAGGATGAAGTGCGCAGACAGGGCGGAGAGCCCGAAACATCTTCAGGCCTGCTTGGACGGGTCCACCGGACCTATGTGAAGATTGCGAGCCTGTTCGACGACGATGTGCACGCGGCGCTCAGTGCGGTGGATGATGGAGAGATCTTCCTGCTCGACGATATTGAGGACCGGATGAAACTGGACCACTTGTCGGCAGAGACACGAAACCTTCTGAACCTGGCCATGGACTCCGCCATTGATGGAGACGCCTTTGCGGGCAGATTGTCGATGGCGTGCTAGACACAGAACAGCACACACAATTGATAAAGGCTGGCGAAACTGCCAGCCTTTTTTGTGTGGGTTATGCCGTGGCTTCCTGAGCCTCTTCGACCGGGTGGTCGAGCCGGTTGTACATTTCCTTCGGGACGACCTGCCAGAAATGCTGCAGTTCGGTTTCCCACTGATCGAGGATCATGGAGGCCCGACGCGAATCTGTGCGGGCATAATGTTCTTCGATCATGCCTTTCAGTACGCCTTCCCAATGCGGCATGGTCACCCGATACCAGCCGATTGAGTCGGCATTGACGACCCGTTCAAACCGGTTGTTCGGATCGTACAGGAAGGCCATGCCGCCTGACATACCGGCGCCGAAATTGTCGCCAACTTCGCCAAGAATCGCGACCTTGCCACCCGTCATGTATTCGCAGCCATTGGAGCCGCAGCCTTCAATGACAGCGGTCGCGCCCGAGTTCCGGACGGCGAAACGCTCGGCCGCCTGACCTGCGGCGTAGAGTGCGCCAGACGTCGCGCCATAAAGACAGGTATTGCCAATGATGGTGTTGTCGTGGGCGTCCATCAGCAGGTGCGCAAACGGTCGCAGAATAATGGTCGCACCAGACAGGCCCTTGCCGACATAGTCGTTGGAGTCGCCAGTGACTTCGAGGGTGAGACCCTTGACGGCAAACGCGCCGAGGGACTGACCAGCCGAACCACGGAGCGAAATCCACAGACGGTGTTCGGGCAGCTCATTCTCTTTGAACTTGCGAACAATCTCAGATGACGCCCGTGTGCCGATCGCGCGCTGAACGTTTTTCACGCCATATGCGAGCTGCATCTTCTCACCGCGCTCGAAGAAGGGCTGTGCGTCGCGGAGGATCTGGTGATCCAGCGTCTCGGCCACTTCATTGCGGTGTGTTGGTTTGTAGGTGATCGGCTTTGTCTGTTCGACCTTGACCAGAAGTGGGTTGAGATCGAGGTCATCAAGGTGTGCCGCACCACGGGAAACCTGGCTGAGGAGGTCTGTCCGCCCGATGACCTCATCGAGACTTGTGAAGCCAAGCTCGGCAAGGATCTCGCGGACTTCCTCGGCAATGAAGCTCATCAGATTGACGACCTTCTCTGGTGTGCCAGTGAATTTGGCGCGGAGTTCAGGGTCCTGTGTACAGACGCCAACAGGGCAAGTGTTCGAGTGGCACTGACGCACCATGATGCAGCCCATGGCGACCAGAGACGCCGTGCCGATACCGTATTCCTCAGCACCCAGCATGGCCGCCATGACGATGTCACGGCCTGTACGCAGACCACCATCGGTCCGGAGGGTCACGTTATCGCGCAGATTGTTGAGCGAGAGCACCTGATGGGCTTCGGCCAGGCCAATTTCCCACGGCAGACCTGCGAACTTGATCGAGGTTTGTGGCGACGCACCCGTGCCGCCAACATTGCCCGCAATCAGGATGATGTCAGCTTTCGCCTTGGCGACACCGGCCGCAATTGTCCCGACGCCGGAACGGGCGACAAGCTTCACGCAGACACGCGCAATCGGGTTTATCTGTTTCAGGTCGTAGATGAGCTGAGCAAGGTCCTCGATTGAATAGATGTCATGGTGTGGTGGTGGCGAAATGAGGGTCACGCCCGGCGTTGAGTTCCGGAAACGGGCGATCATTTCGGTGACTTTGAAGCCCGGAAGCTGTCCGCCTTCACCCGGTTTTGCGCCCTGAGCGACCTTGATTTCCACCTCACGGCATTCGTTGAGGTATTCAGCTGTCACGCCGAACCGGCCCGAAGCGACCTGCTTGACGGCAGAGTTCGGGTTGTCGCCGTTTGGCAGCGGCTTGTAGCGGCTGCGATCCTCACCGCCCTCACCAGACACGGACTTTGCGCCGATCCGGTTCATGGCAATGTTGAGCGCGCCATGGGCTTCTGGTGACAGAGCGCCAAGGGACATGCCCGGTGTGAGGAAGCGTTTGCGGATTTCGTTGATAGACTGGACTTCATCAAGCGGGACAGCGCGGCCGCCCGGTTTGAAATCCATAAGGTCACGCAACTGGACGGGCTCCTGATCCCGCAGAGACTGAGAGTACGCCTTGAAGCGGGAATAGCTGCCCGTGTCGCAAGCCGACTGGAGCTTGTGAATGAGGTTGGCATCAAGCGCGTGGCGCTCGCCATTCCGGCGGATGCGATAGAAGCCACCAATCGGAAGTGCCACCACTTCCTCATCGAAGGCTTTGGTGTGGATTTCGACAGATTTGTGCTCGAGACCCGCAAGACCAATGCCGGAAATACGGCTTGTCATACCCGGGAAGTATTCCGCCACCAGCGCGCGGGAGAGGCCCAGTGCCTCGAAGTTGTAACCGCCGCGATAGGAAGAGATGACCGAGATACCCATTTTGGACAGGATCTTGAGTAGACCCGCCTCGATGGCTTCCTTGAAGCGTCTGGCACACTCGTTCAGCGTGAGATCGCCGAACAGGCCTTTGGCATGACGTTCTGCGATACAGTCCTGCGCCAGATAAGCATTCACACAGGTTGCGCCAACGCCAACCAGAACCGCGAAATAATGCGTGTCCATACATTCAGCTGAGCGAACCGTGATGGAGCAGAATGAGCGAAGCCCCTGCGATACGAGGTGTGACTGGACCGCACTTGCCGCGAGGATCATCGGGCAGGCGATTTTTGATCCGTTCTGGTGTTCATCGGTGAGGATGATGTGTTCATGGCCAGAACGGACGGCGTCCTCAGCTTCCTGCTGAATACGGTCGAGGCAGGCGCGAAGCGTATCCCCCTGATGTGCGTTCGCTTCCGGGATGTCGAAGGTACAATCGATCTTGCAAGACCGGTCGCCCAGCATCTCGTTAAAGCGTTCATACATGCCATTGGTCAGCACAGGGCTTTCCAGCATGAACACATCTGTCTGGGTTTCGTCGGACGCCAGAATATTGCCGAGGTTTTTGAAGCGAGTCTTCAGCGACATGACCCGGTCTTCCCGAAGCGGGTCGATCGGTGGGTTGGTCACCTGAGAGAAGTTCTGACGGAAGAAATGCGAAAGCGGTCGATACGTGTTCGAGATCACCGCAGGCGGTGCATCATCGCCCATAGAGCCGATGGCTTCCTTGCCGGTCTCGATCATCGGCGCGAGGATGAGCTCCATATCTTCCATGGTGAAGCCCGCAGCGAGCTTGCGCTGGCGCATTTCATCACCCGGAACCGTGGACGGCTCTTCGCCCGGTCCGATTATAGGTTCGAGTTCTTTGACGTTCTCGAGCCATTCCAGATACGGGTGTTTGTTGGCGAGGCGTTCAACGATTTCGCGGTGTTCATAGAACTTGTTTTCCTGAATATCGGCCGCGATCATGCCGCCAGGACGAACCCGGCCCTTGCGGACGATGGTGTCTTCTTCGAGCGGACACATGCCTGATTCAGAGCCGACTGCGAGGATGTTATCCTGCGTGAGCGCGTAGCGCATCGGACGCAGGCCATTCCGGTCGAGACCGGCAATCGCCCAGCGGCCATCAAACGCGGCGATTGCGGCCGGGCCATCCCATGGCTCCATGACCGAGTTACAATAGCTGTAAAGCGCGGCATGGCTGTCAGGCATGATGGAGTCACGCTTGGACCAGGCTTCCGGCATGAGGAGGGCTTTGGTCATCGGCGCGGAGCGACCAGCCTTGACCAGAATTTCAAAGACGGAGTCGAGCGCAGCAGAGTCAGAAGAGCCCGCCTGAATGACGGGTTTGAGGTCTGCAGCATGGCCTTCAAAAGCATCGGCCACCATGCGGATTTCATGGCTTTTCATCCAGTTCGTATTGCCGCGAACCGTGTTGATCTCACCATTATGGGCCAGCATGCGGAATGGCTGAGCCAGCCACCATTGCGGGAAGGTGTTGGTTGAATAGCGCTGGTGATAGATCGCCACTGCGGAGACGAAGCGCTCATCCTTGAGGTCTGGATAGAAGTTGTCGATGTCCTCAGCCAAGAACATGCCTTTATAGATCAGATTCCGTTGTGACAGCGAACAGACATAGAAAGACGGAATACTGGCTTCGCGCGCGCGACGTTCAATGCGGCGGCGGCAGATATACAGCGCACGCTCCAGATCCGGGCGATCACGGCCTTGCGGGTCATAGAACAGGACTTGTTCGATCTCAGGGCGTGTGTCGTTCGCTTTCTGACCGATCACGTTCGGATCGATTGGTGGCTGACGCCAGCCATAGATGTAGAATCCAAAGCGGAGGATTTCTGCCTCGACGATTGTCCGGGCGGCTTCCTGAGCGGTGAGATCTGTACGCGGCAGGAAAATCTGGCCAACGCAGATTGGCGCGCGGCTCGGATCATGACCGGTGCGGGCAACCTGTTCCTTGAAGAAGTCCTGCGGGACATCGACACGAATGCCTGCACCATCGCCGGTTTTGCCGTCGGCATCGACCGCGCCGCGGTGATAGACGGCCTTGAGCGCACGAACACCCATTTCAACGATTTCCCGGCGCGGCGTACCATCAAGCGCGGCAATCAGGCCAACGCCGCAGGAGTCGCGTTCGTCTTCCGGGTTGTAGGCGTTTGCGTCGATGAGTTTCTGACGCTCTTCAAGATATTTATCGATGGAGTTTGTCATATCAGGATTGGCCTTCCATTGAGGCTTTGAAGGCGGCCATGGCCTCTTCGCCAGTAAGACGAGGGTGGTCGCCTGCTAATTCATAATATCCGGGCTTTTCGTCGATGAAGATTTCCTGCTTCATCACTTCGGTGCCGGTGAGGTTAAGTGCGCCTGCTGCCACGGCCCAGAAATCCGATTGTTCTGTCAGCTTGTAGAACAGGCTGGACCCGCAATTCGAACAGAAACCGCGCTTTGCCCAGGGTGAACTGTCATACCAGGACAGGGTGGTTTCCGAGTCGAAGCTGATCTGCGTTTCAGACACGCTGGCACCGATGAAGGCGCTGCCACTCCAGTGCTGACACATGGAACAGTGACACGCATCCACATGATCGATGTGGGCAGCAATCTCAAACGACACACGGCCGCAAAGACATTGTCCGTGAATAGTGTCAGACATGGTCTACTCCGCAGCGATGCTGGACGCGTCGGCCTTGGCCTTCAGATAGGTGTGAATGCTCTCAGCTGCGTCGCGTCCGTCCTTGATGGCCCAGACGACGAGTGACGCACCGCGAACAATATCGCCAACCGCAAACACGCCATCCATGCTGGTCATCATGGAGCTGTAGTCCACACGGACCGCGCCCCAGCGATTGACGGTCAGCTGGTTCTCATCGAACAGGATTGGCAGGTCTTCCGGATCAAAGCCGAGGGCCTGAATGACCATATCGGCTTCGACAACGAATTCAGAGCCTGGAACCTCTTCAGGTGCCTGACGACCAGAGGCATCGGGCAGGCCGAGACGCATACGCATGGCTTTCACGCCAGACGCCGTGCCGCCCGTGTCGACAATGGCTTTCGGAGAGGCGAGCCATTCGAATTTAACGCCTTCTTCTTCGGCATTGGCGACTTCGCGCTGGGAGCCCGGCATGTTTTCTCGGTTCCGGCGATAAAGACAGGTGACTGCTGATGCACCCTGACGAATGGCTGTGCGGACACAGTCCATGGCCGTGTCGCCGCCACCGATGACGACGACTTTCTTGCCAGCTGCGTTCAGCTCACCAGAGTCATAAGCGGGCACCGCGTCGCCAAGGTTCTTTTTGTTCGAGGCTGTAAGATAAGACAGCGCCGGGAAAACGCCTGTGGCGCCTGCGCCAGGAGCGTTGAGCTTTTTCGCGTCGTAAACACCCGTCGCGATGAGGACGGAGTCGTGTTTCGCGCGAAGGTCCTGGAAGGTGATGTCCTTGCCGACATTGCAGTTCATGACGAACTCAATGCCTGAATCGCGCAGGCGCTGGGCGCGGCGTTCGACGACGTCTTTTTCGAGCTTAAAGCCCGGGATGCCGTAGACGAGAAGGCCGCCAACACGATCATACCGGTCATAGACGGTGATCTTATAGCCTTTGCGGCGAAGTTGTTCGGCAGCAGCGAGTCCACCCGGGCCTGCGCCGATAATGCCAACGCTTTGATTACGTTCGCGCGGGGGCTTGATCGGCTGGACCCAGCCATTTTCCCAGGCCGTGTCGGTGATGTACTTCTCAACCGCGCCAATGGTGACTGTGCCATGACCGGATTGTTCGATCACGCAATTGCCTTCGCAAAGTCGATCCTGCGGGCAGATGCGGCCGCAAATTTCCGGCATGTTGTTTGTCGCAGAAGAAACTTCATAAGCCTCCTGCAGACGATCATTTGCCGTAAGCATGAGCCAGTCCGGAATGTTGTTCCCGAGTGGGCAGTGTTGCTGACAGAAAGGAACGCCACACTGAGAGCAACGGCTCGCCTGAGCTTCAGCTTTTTCAGCGATGTATTCACGATAGATTTCGTGGAAATCGTCTGACCGATCGGCTGCGCTACGTTTTTCGGGTGGCGCCTGTTCGGTCGAGACGAATTTTAGCATCCGTGTCGACATAAAGCTCTCCTAGAGTTGAGCCTTGTTTTAGGAGGCGAAACTGGTGCGCGCAAGAAAATTATTTCCACTATATATCAAAACGATATACATATGAGGTAAATATTTTCGTGATTATAATCAATTTTGTGATTTTGAGTTTTATTATATATCGTAATGATATTTATGTTCAGTGCGCATGCTGTAGGAAAGTTCTGAGAACAAGTTCCGTGCCTGATGCTTGCAGGAGCGTCGCTCTGCGACAACTGCCCACAAGCTTTCATCGCTCCCGCCGGCGCCATCTTTCGCTTTGCTGATGTTCAAAACGCGGTTAGTCAGAAGAGGCGTGGGAAAATCATGACAGAACAGGGGCGCTGATGTCTATTCTTCAGCTTATACTGATTTCGCTGATACAGGGCGTAACCGAATGGTTGCCCATATCTTCATCAGGTCATGTGCTTCTGGCATCAGATTTCTTCGGATTTGCGGCTCGTGATGAGCTGTTGATCAACGCCATGGCGCATGTTGGTACTTTGCTCGCCGTGCTGCTCTATTTCTGGAAAGATGTCTGGCGGGCCGTCATGGGTGGATTTGAACTTGTGGCTCTGCCGGTCAGCAAAAAGCCGATGTCTGATGATGGACGCCTGGCCATGCTGATCCTTCTGTCCATGCCGATCACGCTGGCGATTGTGGGCGGCTTTGAAATTCTGGCGCCAGACGCGGTAAAAGAGGGGCTGCGCGGACCGCTGACTGTTGCGGCAACAACGCTGATTTTCGGCCTGGCGCTCTGGTGGGCTGATGTGAAGGGCGCACAGTCCGGAAAGATCGAGACGATGTCGCCCTTGCATGCTGTTCTGATCGGGGCAACGCAGGCGATTGCTGCGCTTCTGCCGGGCACAAGCCGGTCGGGCATTACCATGACCGCCGCACGCTGGTTTGGTTATGAGCGGACGGAAGCCGCACGCTTTTCCATGCTGATTGGTGCGCCCATACTTGCCGCGACAGGGGCATATGCGGTTCTGGAGTTCATGACTGCTGAAGAGGCGGACGGTCTGGCAACGCTGTCGGATGGTTTGCTTGTGGCGGGGTTGTCTTTCGTGTCGGGCATTGCATCTATCTGGGCTCTGATGAAGCTGCTTGAGAAGATCAGCTTCCTGCCATTTGTGATCTATCGGATCATTCTGGCGGTGCTGTTGGTTCTTGCATCGCCGTTCGCTCTGGGGTGGATTGGCGGGTAACTGACGCCTGATCCAAGAGGGGTTTCATGTCGGGTGACATCTCGCTGGCTGCTGATTGTTCGGCTTGTGCTGCGCTATGCTGTATCGCCTTTGCCTTCACTGAGGGTGAGGAGTTTGCTGTCGACAAACCTGCGAATGAGCCGTGTTCCAATCTTCGCGATAAAGGCCGGTGCGCAATCTATGAGACGCGCGCCGAAAGCGGTTATCCCGGATGTCTGAAATTTGACTGCCAAGGCGCCGGGCAACGTGTGGTTCAGCAGCTGTTTGACGGACAGAGCTGGCAGGATGATGCGAAACTGGTCGAGCCGATGAGCGCAGCGATGCGGGCCATGCTTGTCGTGCATCAACAGTTGCAGCTTTTGCGGACGGCCGCGGCGCTGCCTTTGACGCCTGTTGAACAATCGCGCCTTGATGAGCTGCTAAGTGTGCTGGAGCCTGAGCCGGAGTTTACACCGGAAACACTGGCAGACCTGGACCTGAAATCTGTCCGGTCAGGTGTCAGCGAATTCCTGAAGGGCCTGCGTCATCATTTCGCGAGATGACAAAAAATCCATGTTCGCCCTTGCATATTATCGAATAACAACAATATCATGTTTATCGATAAATGGAGGCAGATATGCAGGCATCACTGGTCAGACTGGCAAGCTGGAAGATCGACATCAAGATTTCTGATGGCGAGAACATGCATGTCCTTCAGTGGCGTCGGCATTTCACCCATGATGAAGTGCTGGTGAATGGCCGCACTCAGCAGACCAGTTACGGCCTTTGGGGCCGGGAAACGATTTATGGTCTCGTCTTTGGCAAAGATGAAGAAGGCAATGGCGGGACAAAAGTCATGCTGGTCGTCGACCCGACGGCTGATGCGCTGGAAACCTCTTACTGGCTCGAAGGCGCAAGCGTTCCAAGTGGTGTGCGCATTGAAACATCAGAGGGTGTGCTGCTTGCTCACGGGTCGCTGGATGAGCGCGCCTATGATCGTCCGGCGGACTTTTCGGAATGGATCCGCAAGAATATGGGTATGAAATGGTAGGTGCCCGGCGGTTGCCCTGATGGGCAGGCAGGGCTAGGCCTTGGTTTTTATCGGGGTGTGGCGTGACCGGGCTTTACCGCATTTATGATGAGCTGATTGATCCTGAGACGGTGGAACAAATCCGGCTTGTTCTGTTCGGGTTTCAGTTCACCTGGAATTATCACGCCAATACAAATTACAGCACGTCTGACACTCAGCCCGATGACGTGCCGCAATTCACGCATGGCTTTATTCGCGACGGGAAGAACCATTCCAGACTGACAGCAATGCCGCTTGAAGTGGTGAAGCCTTTTGGGCTCGGGTTTGATGATCTTCTGCGGGCCAAGGCGAATATGGTGCCGTGGGATAAAGAGCCCCGCATCCACCCGCCGCATACTGATGATGACGACCCGCACTATGTGGTGCTCTATTATGCCAATGACAGCGATGGGGAGACGCGCCTCTATCTGCCGGATGGCGAAGAGGTGGCGATTGAACCCAGACAAGGGCGACTGGTGACCTTTCACGGGCACCTCAAACACTCCTCTGCTTCGCCGGTAGAGACGCGGTTTCGGGTGGCGATCAATATCAATGTGAAAGGCAGTGTTCCGGCCGAACGCCTGGGGCTTGAGCCACTGAAGTGACCGGAAATTCACGTGTCCGGACACGTTTTTTGTGGCATCCGGACAGGAGTTCGCTTCTGATGTGAGGGTTGCGAGGTCATGACTTGCCTCGCGACTGCCGCGAACCATTCGGAGACCTGTCACCATGCGCGATGAAAAGAAAAGCGAAACCCTGGAAGTCAGACTGCCCTACAGCCAGAAGATCGCCTTCATGGATGCCTGCAAAGAAGAGGGCATTACGGCCAGCGAGGCTCTGCGCGCGGGGATTGATGAGTTTCTGGAAACCCGAAGCCGGCAGTCGCAACACTCTCATGCAATGAAGGATGTTGTGACTCTCATGACCAGAAAAAAGAAAACTGTTGGAAGTCTGCTGGCCTTGTCGCTCAGTGCTGTGGCCTTTACGGCGCTGCCCTCAGCGGCGGCAGATGAGCTGTTCGTTCAGTTCGACAAAAATAAAGACGGCGTGCTGACGGCGGGTGAAATCTCGAAGAATGACGGCAAGGTATTCGACGTTCTGGACAAGAATGGCGATGGCGAGATCAGCCCGGACGAGTTCAAACGAGAAGGACAGGTCTCTCGCGTGACCGACACAATCGAGCAGGATGAGACTGGTGAAGACGTTCGCATTATCGCCTATGAACTGACGCAGATCCAACTGACCGGCGCTGAAGAAGGCAAGGCGGAGATCTCCGTTTCAAAATGGGCGGAGTCCGTGGATATGGATGCCGATCAGGCGGCGGTCGATGCCGTGATTGCCGAGATGAAAACCAATGCGACGGACATCAATGATCAGGTGGAGTTCGCGCGTGTGATGGGCCTGACCGAAGGCCATGAACATGGTGATGGCGAGCATATCGTGATTGAGCGCAAGATCGAACTCGACAGCGCAAATCCTGAAGATATGGAAGAACTTGAGCGGCTCCGGGAGCTGCATGATTTCGGTGATATTGAACCGGGTGACGACGTGAAGATCGTGATCATCCGCAAAGAGGTCCATGACAAGGATGTGGTGGTCACAGAAGACGTTATGCCTGCGCCGCCAGAGCCGCCTGCTGCGCCTGAAGTAGAATAAGCCGCAGCAAGAACCCAATGAAAAAGCGCGCCGTATGGCGCGCTTTTTTGTGTTTAGTCTTCGAGTTTCGCTTCCAGCGAAATCTCTGTACCGGCGAGGGCCTTGGAAACCGGACAGCCGGACTTGGCCGTGTTGGCGAGCTTCATGAATTTATCATGGTCAATTCCGGGTACTTTTGCCGTGAGGAAGATGTGGCTCTGAACAATGTTGAAACCGCCACCATCAGCGGGCTCTACGGCGACGCTGGCCTTGGCCTCGAGTTTTTCGGCCGGATGACCTTCACTGGCCAGCATGTGGGACAGCTGCATGGCAAAGCAGCCCGCATGCGCCGCGCCGAGCAGTTCTTCCGGGTTGGTGCCGGACTGGCCTGACTCATCTTCAAAGCGGGCCTTGAAGGAATAAGGGGTTCCGTTCAGCGTGCCGGACTGGGTTGAGAGGCGGCCTTCGCCATCTTTGAGCGAGCCTGACCAGATGGCTGTTGCTGTACGTTTCATAATATACTCCGATGTCTTAGGGACGTGTCGGGATAAAACGTTTGCGAGGGGGCAGCGTTCCGGCGGTGGGAAATATTCTGAAGGAGGCGATAACATGCGGCGTTTTCTCTTGGGCCTGATGATGGTCTGGCTTTTACCGGCGCATGCAGAGCCTTCCCGAAATGTGGACCTTCAGGCTCTGGTGGACGAGGTTCGCGATGAATACGGTCTTGTCGGGCTCGGCGCCGTTGTAGCGTTTTCGGATGGCGACATGATCGGGCCAGTTGTTGGGGGTCAACGGGCAAAAGGTGCCGACGCAATCAAGACGAGCGATGCCTGGCATCTTGGCTCGAACACGAAAATGCTGACGGCGCTGATTTACGGGCGGATGGTTGAGGATGAGATTGTCAGCTGGGGCGCGACCCTTCCTGAACTATTCCCTGACCTTGCGGACCGGATGCATGCGGACTGGCAGGATGTGACGATTGAGCACCTGTTCTGGCATCGGTCCGGGTTGGCGGCGAATCCAGACATGACGTGGTTTCTGACAAGCCGGTCTGATGCGCGAAGCTTGCCAGACCAGAGAAAAGCTCTGGTTGAACAATTTCTGACACAGCCTGCGAGTGGCGAACGCGGGCGGTTCGTCTATTCAAACCTTGGGTATATTGTCGCCGGGGCGGCGATTGAAGACGCCATGTCACGGCAGCTGGGGGAGGCCATTGCCTATGAAGATCTGTTTGAGCGGGTTTTGCTGAGTGACGCGTCAGAGGACGACAAAGCGCTGTGGGGCTTTGGTCCACCACCCGATATTCGGGGGCATAACCGTGTGCCATTTCTGGGACTTATGCCGCAGGGCACCGGGCCGGGAGCGGACAATCCAGCGGCGTTTGGGCCTGCCGGAACGGTGCATGTCGCGTTGAAGCCGCACGCAGAATTGCTGCGGGATGTGTATCTGAAATCAGCGGATACAAAGACCGTCCAGATTTTATACTCAGCGCCCTCCGCAGATGCCGATTACGTGCTTGGGCTGGGGCGGTCTGTGTCTGACGATGCCGGGCTGGTTTACGGCCATGACGGTTCAAACACGATGAACCTGTCTCATGTGAGCATATTGCCAGATCAGGGGCTGGTGCTGATTATCAACACCAACCAGGCTGATCGTGCCGGTAGCGAAGGGTTACGTGAACTGCGACAGCGGGTGATGGAGCAGCTGCTCGGGCCTTAAGCGCCCCGGGGCTCGTGGAACTGACCTTGTGGGCGGAAGCGCCAGAGATAGGTCGGTACGATGGCTTCAATGCTCTCGAGTTGCGTGATGCCGAGATCCTGAATCGTGCCGATATTATCTTCACCGGATTCGCCGACGACGTTATCTGACTTCAGGAGCTTCACTTGATCCGAAGTGATTGGCGGATCGGCAAATGGCCAGAGCTTGAACAGGCCACCGACAACCATGCCGATCGGTTGCGCCAGGAAGAATGGCAGCGGCAGGATCATGCGTGGGCGATCAATCTCTTTGAGAATGAACTCGTAAATTTCCTTGAAGGTGTACTCAGCCGGACCGCCGAGTTCGAACACGCGGCCAGAGGCAGATGTGCTCTCGAGACCGGCGACAACGGCTTTGGCGACATCACCGACAAAAATGGGCTGAAGACGTGTCTTCCCGCCGCCAATTGCTGGCAGAGCCGGGGAGAAGCGCGTCATGCTGGCAAACCGATTGAAGAATTCATCTTCAGGGCCGAAAATCATGCTTGGGCGCAGAATGACGGCCGTTGGAACCTGCTCAAGAACAGCGGCCTCGGCTTCGGCCTTTGTGCGGGCATAATCAGACTCGGCGTCGGCATCTGCGCCAATCGCCGACACCTGTACGAACTTCGTAATCCCGTGACTTGCCGAAAGCTCAGCAACGTTTTTCGCGCCGAGCGCCTGGCTGCCATCAAAGGTCTGTGCACCACGTTCAAACAAAAGGCCAACCAGATTGATGACACCAGAAGCGCCATCAATTGCGCGTTCGATTGACGGACGGTTGCGGACATTGGCCTGAACGATCTGGACCTGACCGACATCGCCAGCAAGGCGGAGGTCACCTGCAACGCCCGGATTGCGCACACCAACACGGACCCGATAGCCCTTGCGACAGAGGTCACGCACAACATAGCGTCCGAGAAAACCGGATCCACCGAAGACTGTGATGAGTTCACCTGCCATGAGACCGCGCTCCAGAATGGGATAATATGATGAGGGCGTGATAGACCAAAGTTTGAACCGATTGTCCATGCATTCGAGACCAACATTGCGATTTGTCGCGCAATTTGTCGGGTGAGCAGGCGGTAAGGGGTGCGACGGTTCGTCCGATGCGCCAAGTCACCACATTATAATTGCGGTTTTTTGGCTGTAGGTAAGATCTCTCAGACTTGGAGACTGCCCATGCGCCCTGAATGGATGACCCTCGCGACGCGTCCCGTACCGCGTTATACCAGCTACCCGACTGCTGCGCAGTTTCAGGATGATGTGACGGATGCACAGGTGCAGACGTCTCTGGCGTCTATCGGGCCTGATGAGCCGATCTCGGTTTATGTGCATGTGCCATTCTGTGAGAAGCTCTGCTGGTATTGCGGATGCCACACCACCATTCCCAACGGGTATGACCGGATTGCGCGTTATGTGGACCTGCTGCTGAAAGAGATCGACCTGTGGAAAGCGGCGCTGCCTGAACATGGCGGCGGGGTGCATCTGCATTTCGGTGGGGGCACGCCGAACGCGCTGCGCCCGGATGACATGCTGAAGGTTCTCGATGCGCTGCGTGATGCGTTCTGTATTACAGACACGGCGGAGATTTCGGTTGAGCTGGACCCGCGCACGCTGGGGCCGGAGATGATTTCTGCACTGGCCGCGGGCGGGGTGACGCGCGCAAGCCTTGGCGTGCAGGACTTCAATCGTACGGTTCAGGAAGCCATCAACCGCGTGCAGCCATATATGCTGGTAAAAGGCGCGGTCGAGGCGCTGCGCAAGGCGGAGATAACGGCGATCAATTTTGATCTGCTATATGGCCTGCCGCATCAGACCGTACAGACCGTAACGGCAAGTGCAGAACTGGCCGCCAGCCTGAAGCCGGACCGCATCTCCGCTTTTGGATATGCGCATGTGCCGTGGTTTGCCAAGCATCAGGCGGCGATTGACGAGAACAGCCTGCCAGGCACCGAGGAGCGGTTTGCGCAATACCACGCCATGGCGGAGACGCTGGTCTCCTTTGGCTATACGCAGATCGGGCTCGATCATTTCGCGCTGGATGATGATGAGCTGGCGACGGCTCTGACATCTGGTCAGCTGCACCGGAATTTTCAGGGCTATACGACGGACACATGCAAGACACTGATCGCGCTGGGGCCATCCGGGATTTCGGAATTTGCCAATGGTTTCCTGCAGAACGCCAAGGATATTCGCGCCTATACGGAAGCGATTGAGGCCGGTCGGCTGCCGGTCACGCGCGGTGTCGGTCGAACGTTTGAAGACAGTGTGCGCGGCGCGGTGATTGAACGGCTGATGTGCGATATGAGCGTGGATGTTGCCGATGTGTGCAGCGCGTTTGATGCGCCGCTTTCAATGTTCGACGAGGCGTTTCTGCGGCTTCATGATCTCGAAGGGCAGGGTTTGTGCCACGTGTCGGGCAGTCGTGTGATGGTGCCGGAAAACGCACGTGTGCTGCTGCGGAATGTTGCCCAGTGCTTTGACGCCTATTCAAAACCCGATGCAGCTCCTGCCAATCGCCATGCGAAGGCGGTGTAGGTCTTATTGCATTTAAAGGTCTCACGCCGCGCGGCGGCTCCGACAGGGCGGACAATAATTGTCCGTCGCCCCGTCGGGCTCTGTTGAGGTTCGCTCTGACCGTTGAAAACGGGGATCGAGTTTATCCCATATCTGCGGCGTTGAGTTCGTCGGCTTTCTCGAGGACGGTCTCGACTGGCGGACGGTCTTTATAGCCTTCTTCGCGCAGCATGGCTTTGATCTCGCCATCTGTGCCGATGAAGATGATGGCTGGGTGTGGGATCCCGGCATAGCGGCCTTTGCCATTCATCTCGTGATTGCGCAGACCAAACGCGTCGATCATGGCCGAGTTGGTGTCTGACAATAGCGTGTAGGGGATGGACTGCTGATCGGCATAATCGGCCAACGTTTCCGGCGCGTCATAGGTGATGAGATTAAGGCTCCAGCCCTTCTCAGCGAGCGGGGCGGCGGCGTCTTTCAGGTCAATCGACTGCTTTTTGCAGAAAGGGCACCAGTCGAGCGACCGGCTGAAGACCAGAACCGTGCCTTCTTCACCTGCAAGGTCAGCAAGCGTGACGGCGTCACCTGAAGCAGCGAGAACAGCAGAGAAGTCTGGCGCCATATGGCCGACATGCGGGCCGATCATCATCATCTCGGCATCTTCTTCATGGTGGTCGGCGAGTGCGAGCGGCGCGGCAAGGGTGAGGGCGGTAGCGGCGAGTAGCGTGCGGATCATGGGAGGGCTCCTGTTTGGGGTGAGCTGACGATAACGCGCCTGACGCTCACAGACGAATGAAGCGTGTGTGATGGGGTGGTGAGGCAAGGCGTCTCTGGTCCAGTCAGATCGGGGGGGTGTCAAACGGCATGGGCAATCAACTCCTGTTTTGCCGCGTTCGTTGACGGGGTGATTTCAAAACGCAAGCCTGACGAGAGGGCAGATCAGGAATTTTTGAATTCGCGTGACTTCAGAAATATCCAGCCGAACATGATCGCCATGGGCATAATGAACCAGATGAGCAACAAGATCAGAAAGAAGGTCGTCGGGTGGATGTTCATTTCTGACGTTAAGTACCATAAAACGCTTATGATCACGCCGGCAGGCCATGCTGCGGCCGCAATACCGATCAGAACATGTTTCAAAAATAGCATTAGCTAAAAGCCCGATCTGCCATTATCAAATCGAGCATGACGACAAAGCCAACTGATATCAAGATCTGCGGTTTGAAGACCGAAGCTGACGTGCGTGCGGCGGTTGAGGCCGGGGCGCGCTGGCTGGGTTTTGTCCATTTCGAGAAAAGCCCGCGGCATGTGTCGATTGAGACGGGAGAGGCGCTGATTGCAGCGGCGCGCGAGGTCTCGACAGAGGTAGAAACGGTTGTTCTTCTGGTGAACCCGGAAACGGATATGGCCGTTGAACTGGCTGAGCGCTGGGATGTGGATCACATTCAGTTGCATGGGCAGGAAACCAATATGCAGATCCAGACCATCAGAACGGCGCGGGGCCGGGGCGAGGTGTGGAAAGCGCTGCCGGTTTCAGAAGCTGATGATCTGAATGCGGTGAAGCTTTATCCGGCTGCGGACCGGTTTCTGTTTGACGCGAAGCCACCCAAAGACGCGAGCCGCCCCGGCGGCTGGGGGCATAGTTTTGACTGGACCCTGCTCAAGGGCTTTCGGTGCGACCGGCCCTGGTTGCTTGCAGGTGGATTGTCGCCAGAGAATGTTGCCGAAGCGGTGCGGATTTCCGGCGCGAAAGCGGTTGATGTTTCCTCTGGCGTTGAGGCCGAAAAGGGCGTGAAAGATGCCGCGAAGATCGCGTCGTTTTGTGCAGCGGTGCGGGGGTGACAATCCCGATATGAGGAAGGTCTTGTCAACAGTGCCTTCCTCTCCTCCTGAGAGGAGGAGAGTGGATCTGCCAATAATCAGTCAAAATCCTCGATGACGATCTGGTCTTCGGCAACGCCGAGGGATTTGAGATCGGCGACGATGTCATCAATCATGGGCTCCGGGCCGCAGACGTAGAAATGGCCATCCAGCGGGCCGATGTGTTCGGCGAGAAACGACTTGTCGATCTTCTGCGTGAGGACGCCTGCTTCATCCTGATCTGTAACAGTGAAAACTGTCTTGAGACCCGGCATGGCCTCAAATTCTTCGCGAAGGATGATGTCTTTCTCGGTTGAGTTCGAGAAAATGAGCTTGCAGCCTTCCAGAGAGCCTTTCTCCTTCAGGCGCTTGCGAAGAATGGCGATAAAGGGCGTGATGCCCGCGCCACCGGCGATGAAAGTGCCTTTGCCTTCATCTTCAATCGCGCCCCAGGGGTCATCGATAATGGCATGATCGCCGGGTTTCATCTTCGCGATCTGTTCGGTGACGCCGTCATGTTCTGGATAGGATTTGATGACGAATTCGAGCGTGTCTGCATCTGGCAGGCTGGTGAAGGTGAACGGGCGTTTCTCATCGCGCCAGCCATATTTGTCGAGCGCGAAATCCGTGGCCTGACCGGGTTCGAACGCAAAACCTTCGGGTTTTTCGAAGGTCAGATGGTTCGTGTCATGGGTGACGGGTTCGATGTCTTTCAGCGTCAGAGTGTAGGGCATGGCGTTCTCCATTCTTTGCCTCATCCAACGAGGAGATGAAGACGTCGTTCCCGATTTGCCGATGAATTGCAGTTCCAGCTGTTGGAACCATCTGTGCGGGTCGGCGCTTGTTAGCGTATAATCTGACTGTCAGATGCCTGACGCCGAAATAGCCCGAGAGACCCGAATATGACTTTCATGGAAACGACCCGAACTGCCACATCATCTGAAGCTGCGCGCGAGTTCAAACCGCGACGCAAGGGCGTGTTGGCCAGTCTGGTTGCCGGAACAAGCCTTGCCCTCATGGCCGCGTGTACCAGCACCAACCCCTATACGGGTGAGGAGCAACTGGCGCTGTATGACGAAGCACAACTCGCGGAAGCCTCTGCTCAGGCCTGGGCCGAGCTGAAAGCGAGCACGCCGACGATTGAGTCGGGCGCGCAATATCAGCGTGTGATGCGGGTCTGGAACCGGGTCGCCGCCGCAACGCCCAAGGCAGGTGAGGCGTGGGAAGTGGCTGTGTTCGATTCTGAAGAGGTGAATGCCTTTGTGATGCCTGGCAACCGGGTCGGCGTGTATCGTGGGCTTCTGGAACTGGTTGAGAATGATGACCAGTTGGCCGCGGTTCTTGGGCATGAGGTCGCGCATGCGATCTACCGACATGCCAATCAGCGTGCATCGCGCGCCGCGATTGCGTCTGGCGCGGCTCAGGTTGGTGGCGCAGTGATCTCTGGCGGAACCGATGGCGCGGTGAGTGCCGAGCAGGTGGCCGCACTTGGCAGTGTGGCAGGCAATCTGGGCGTCGTGCTGCCGTATAGTCGCAGCGCCGAACTGGAAGCGGACCTTGCCGGTGTGGATTACATGCATGCGGCGGGTTTTGACGCCCAGCAGGCTGTTCGTCTGTGGCAGCTGATGGAAGCGAATGGCGGCGCCCGCACCGCGGCTTTCCTGTCGACCCACCCTGATCCGGCAACGCGCCGTCAGCGCATTCAGGACTATATCAATTCAAAGGGCTATTGAGGCTCAAAGCCGGTCGATGACCTGTTTGGCGGCGTAAAGGCCAACGCCTGACGCTGCCCGCAGCCGTTTAATCGCTTCGATCTTGCGGCCTTGCGAGACCAGCTCTTTCAGCTCGCGATAGAGGTCGGTGTCGATGCTTTTCTGTGCGCGCTCAATCTCGGCCTGTGTTTCGGCGGCGGGTTGCTTCTCGCCTGAAAACCAGATCCAGAGCGCCACCAGCGCGAGGGCAATAACGATTCCCAGAATGAAGTGCATGTGAAGCTCCTCGCGAGTTTGACCTTCCCGGAAAAGATAGTGAGTGGCTGAGCGAAATCCAAATCACACTGAGACGGGGTGCCCGGCCTGACAGCGGTCAGCCGGGAGCATGCCATTGCGCGTCATCAAGAAGTTCAGGACGTTTGAGCTCATCCGCGTCGAACGCGTCAAGGCGAACAATATCCGTCAGATACCATGCGGTTGACCAGTCCTTATAGAGATCCGGTTCGCCGGGGACTTCAGCGCGCCCCTGAAGACTGGCCGCGAGCATAATGCCGTCTGAGCTGACCCAGATATCGCCGCTGAGATAGTCTTCACGCCATGCCGGGGGTTCTCCGGATTCAATGCTATAACGGGTGACGCCTGTCTCATCCATATAGGTTGCTGCTTCCTGATCGGTGATGGCGATGTTCATGGACTCGAGCAGGCTCGGCGACAGTATGTATGGGGTCTCGGAAGCATCCGAACGCACCCCGAAATCCAGCGCTGGTGTGTAGCTGACCTTATCAAATGTGCGATCTTCGCCATCCACGACATCAACGCCAAAAGTGTAGGCGCCGAAGTCGTACAGGCTGATCATCGGTGGGAGGGTAGTGCCGCCATCATCGTTTTCCTGAACTGTGGTTGGCGCGTCCTGCGCGGTGATGGGGGTCAGGCGGAGTTTACCGTCTCCACTCAGCACATCATATTTCAGCGTATTCGGGGCTGGCCCGGAGCCGATCTCGCCGAACGTCCAGATGGCGGAATAGGGTGTCTTTGATGATGGGATGACTGCCACAGCCGTCATGTCAGCCGTCCGCCGGTGTTCCGTGTTCTGGATTGCCTTCACATTGGCGGCTTCGACAGGTGTAAGCCCGATGCCTGCATTCGCCTGGGTGGTGCCGGCTTCATACCAGTCGCATGTTGCGAACCAGGTGGCAGCCTCGCCGTTTTCAGCAAAAGCATAGCCGTGTCGGGCATAGATTTCGTTCCGCGCCAGCTTCAGCTCGTCCAGTGACAAACCCATAAGATCATAGCCCGAAATGTACCGATCATCGGAGCCAGGGAGGATTTCCTGAGCGCCGCATGAGGCGTGCGCGTCCGTCTCGGCTGAGCCGTAGGGCACCATGACGGGCGTGAGCATAAGCGCGCTCAGAATGGCGAATACAGACGGTTGTCGCGATTTGATCATATCTTGCCCCTCAACTCTTCAGCTCAGTCTGAAAGGAATTCTGACCGGTTTCAAGTTTGTCTGGCAGTAATGTGCTCTTGACGAGCGTGCTCAGAGCGAAGACACCGGGCTTGAACTTCAGCGTCGGACAAGGCGCAAAGATAAGGACGTTTCGCAATGGATGCGCGCAATACGTGGGATCGCTGGCCTGATGATAATGGTCGGTTTGGTGAGTTTGGCGGACGGTATGTCGCTGAAACGCTCATGCCGCTCATTCTGGATCTTGAGAAAGAATACAAGGCAGCGAAAGAAGATCCGGCCTTCAAGGCGGAGATGGATAATCTGTGGACCCATTATGTGGGCCGCCCGTCGCCGCTTTATTATGCGGAGCGCCTGACCGAGCATTTCGGCGGGGCGAAGATCTATTTCAAACGCGACGAGCTGAACCATACGGGCTCGCACAAGATCAATAACTGCCTGGGGCAGATCCTGCTCGCCAAGCGTATGGGCAAGACGCGGATCATCGCCGAAACCGGCGCGGGCCAGCACGGTGTGGCGACCGCCACTGTGTGTGCACGCTTTGGCCTGCCGTGTGTGGTGTTTATGGGCAAGACAGATGTTGAGCGTCAGAAGCCCAACGTCTTCCGTATGCGCTTGCTTGGTGCGGAAATCGTGCCGGTGGAAAGCGGTACGGGTACGCTGAAAGATGCGATGAATGAAGCGCTGCGCGACTGGGTGACCAATGTGGACACGACCTTCTACATCATCGGAACCGCCGCAGGTCCGCACCCTTATCCGCAACTGGTGCGAGACTTCCAGTCGATTATTGGCCGTGAAGCCAAAGAGCAGATCATGGAGATGGAAGGCCGTCTACCGGATGCTGTAATGGCGTGTATTGGCGGCGGGTCAAATGCGATTGGCCTGTTCCACCCCTTCATCGAGGATGAGGATGTCCGTCTGATTGGTGTTGAAGCGGCAGGCCATGGCGTTGAGACCGGCGAACATGCGGCCGCGCTAAATGGTGGGCAGCCGGGAATTCTGCACGGGAACCGGACTTATCTTCTGCAGGATGATGACGGCCAGATCATTGATGCACATTCGATTTCGGCGGGTCTCGACTATCCGGGCATCGGGCCGGAACATTCCTTCCTCAAGGAAACGGGCCGCGCGGAGTATCTGACGTGCACGGACAATGAAGCGCTGAATGCATTCCAGCTGTGTACGCGGCTTGAGGGCATCATCCCGGCACTCGAGCCAGCCCATGCGCTGGCGCGTGTTGGTGAGGTCGCTCAGGAAATGGGCAAGGACAAGATCATCATCATGAACCTGTGTGGTCGCGGCGATAAGGATATCTTCTCGGTTGCCGGGCATCTGGGCATGGATATCTGATGACGCTTGTTCGCTATCGTCATCACTTAGTTCCTATTGGGGTGATGCTGATGAGCGCGTCTGCCTGCTCACAGAACCCTGTATCTGTAGATCAGATCATCTTGTCGAACGGCGTAAGTGTGGGGTTGGTGGCGGGACATAGCAAGCCCTCGCCCTGTATTGCGCTGGGTGAGGTGATCGAGCCAAAATCTGCAGCAGCCGTTGAGCTGCACTGCGTTGAAGCGCCATTGGCGGGCAGTACAACAGACCCCATGAATATTTATGCGAGTGTTTTGCGGGAGAGCGGCTTTGATTTCGCAGGTGGTGCGGGTCCGCAATACTGGCTGGAGTGGCCAGAGGGCGGAGATTGCAAACGACGTTTGAACCTCACCGCGCTACCGAAAGAAAAAATTGAAGGCGATGACTGGTCAGGAATGAAAACAATGATCGTGTTGTTCGAGTTCTACAAAGATAGCACTTGCGGAGACTAGGCCATGTTCTCACACGTCACTCTGGCTGCGGATGACTTTGAAGCTCTGCGGAGTTTTTATGCGGCGGTGCTGAGTGAACTTGGGTGCAAGGAGCGTTTCTATAAACCGGAAGCGCCCTATTCGACCTGGTGTGATGCGGGCGGTGAGCGCCCGCTTTTGTTTTTAACATCGCCATTTAATGGCCAGGCGCATCATGCCGGAAATGGGCAGATGATTGCTTATCTCGCGCCGACCCGGGAAGCTGTGACGCGCGCGTATGAAGCGGCCATGGCCAATGGTGCGACTGACGAAGGCCCGCCGGGCCCGCGTCCTCAATATCATCCGGATTATTTCGGCGCGTATGCGCGCGATCCGTTCGGCAATAAATTCTGCATTTGCTGCCATGAGGCGGAATAAGCCTCGATCTTCACAGATCAAACGTGTCTGATCCCCACCTCGATCCTCTCCTTTTCAAGGGGAAGAGGCGCACGGGGCACGGCCCGCTCTCCCCCTTGAAAAGGGGGAGCTGGAGGGGGATCAAGGTGGTGCAAAAGGTCTGAGTTATTACGTCAGCCGCGAGGCTAACCAGGCATGGCCTTCGACCATACGTTCAACTTCGCTCTGACGTGGGGTCATATCCCAGTCGCCCTTATCGCCTGAACCGCCCAGAAGAATTCCGGTTTTGCGGGGGAAGGAATACAGCGTACCGCGTTCACCAAACCCGCCTGCATAACCGTAATCAATATTGTTCTGCGGCAGAAGGAAAGAGAGCTGGCCCCGGATCGGGGTGACGGTTTCGTCGCCAAACACCTTGCCAGAGCCAAGCCCCATGCAATTCACAATGCTGGTTTGCGGCAGGGATTGGAGGTCGGCTTCTGTTTCGAAAGTCTGGCTGACCATCTTGCCGCCGTTAGACAGGAAGTCATTCACCAGAGCGCGCATGTAGATGTCTGAATCGATCATCAGCGTGTAATAGGCGTCGTAATATTTGAAGCCGAACGGGCCGTTCTGATAATTGCGGCGCATACCGGGATAAAGGTCATCGCCGCCCACATAGGGGTAGCGTGTATTCATCTCCCGATCGCTGAGGGAGAACTGGCGGATCCAGTAAATGCCGTATTTCGGATCATTGGCGTAGCGGATGAAACGGGAGAAGGCGATCCGGGAGGCGATATCCAGCATGGTGAGGGTTTCCTCGCTCACCTGATCACGCTCGAACAGGGTGACCGGGTGCCACATGGCGCCGGCCACGTTTGAAGTGGTGTAGGGCGGGAAATCCTTGGCATAAATGGTGACGTCTGCGCCCGATCGCTGCAGGTCCAGCGCGGTGGAGAGACCAATCGCGCCTGAGCCGAGCACAGCGATATCGCGGCGACCAAATTCCTTGATTTTTGAGACGGCGAGTTCGGCTACGCCCCAGGAGAGAGACACGCCGCCTCCGCCATGGCCGTAGTTATGGACGACGTCTTTCGAGCCGATTTTGACTGTCTCGAGGCGCGGTCCGGGGATGCGAAACGGGCGCAGGCCAACAATTGTGCGGGTAACCCGGTCCATTGAGGATTTGATCGGGGCCATTGGCGCGTCGATTGGTTGAACAAGGGCATCGGCAGGCGCGCCGGGAATGACCGGGGCCGTGGTGGCTTTTGTGGTTGTGCATCCTGCGAGAGCTGTGGTGCCGAGGCCGGCCGCACCCGCCGCCAGAAAATCCCTGCGTCTCATCCCGTGTGCTCCCTCTGCCTACCTGTGCGATCAGAATGATGGAGGCCTGACGAAACACAAGAGGCTGACGCGCTCTCTTTCAGGGCGTGGCGCTCGGTGACCGATGTTTGATCGGTTGCCGGGCTTGCGTGCGTTGTCTGGGAACAGAAAACGACTAAGGTCATTTCGTTAGTTCAGCTGATCAGACATGGAGCCAGCGCATGACCGAATATACCGGCGGATGCCATTGCGGAAAAATCGCGTTCGAAGTGGAGGGTGAGTTCGACACGGCGATCACCTGCAATTGTTCGCATTGTTCCATGAAAGGGTTTCGGCTGGCCTTTGTGCCGCGCGAGAACTTCACGCTGAAAAAGGGTGAGGGCGAGTGGACAACCTATAAGTTCAACAAGGGCGCGATCGACCATAATTTCTGCAAGACGTGCGGCGTTGAAAGCTTTGCTTATGGCAAAATGCCGGACGGAGCAGAAACGGCGGCGATCAATCTGAATTGTATCGATGCGTTGGAGGCGTCTGAATTGCCTGAGCACAAGGTTGACGGAAAGAATTTCTGATCGGTCCTGATCATGACAGACATGATTCTGGTGAGGGTGAATTGCCCGGAACGCGGTCTGGCCGAAGAGATCGGCCGGAAAGCGGTTGAATTGCAGCTGGCGGCCTGCGCGAATATCGATGGGCCTGTGACCTCGGTTTATCACTGGGATGGCGCCATAGAAACCGGCGAAGAGCACGTGTTGTGGCTGAAAACACGAGAGGCGTTCTGGCCTGAAATCGAAGCCTTTATCAGCGCACTTCATCCGGATGATACGCCTGCCATTCTCGCAATCCCTTGCTTAAACGCAAATGCACGTTATGAAGCGTGGCTCCATGCCAACACCAAGGCCCAGTAATGCCCGTTTCAAGAATTTCAGACGTCTTTGAAAAAGCACGCTCGGAGAACCGGGCAGCGCTCGTCACCTATGTGATGGCGGGTGATCCAGATCTCGAAACCAGCCTCGAGCTTCTGCACACGCTGGCGGATAATGGTGCCGATATCATCGAGATTGGCGCGCCATTTACAGACCCGATGGCCGATGGCCCGACCATTCAGCGCGCTGCGCAGCGCAGCCTGAAAGCCGGGACACGCCTGGTGGACGTGCTGGAGCTCGCCCATCGATTCCGCATGAAGAATGACACCACGCCGCTTATCCTGATGGGATATGCGAACCCGGTGCATCTGATGGGATATGAGACGTTTGCCGGCCGTGCGGCTGCTGCCGGAATTGACGGGACGATCATTGTCGACCTGCCACCTGAAGAAGATCTGCCGCTGCGTGACGCCTATGAAAAGCATCATCTGGCCGTGATCCGGCTTGCGACACCAACGACACATGAAGCGCGGATGCAAAGTGTGTCAGATGGCGCGAGCGGGTTCCTCTATTATGTGTCTGTTGCCGGTGTGACGGGCGCAAAAAAGCCTGTGGTCAGTGATATTAAGGCCGGTGTTGACCTTGCGCGGCGGGTCTCGAATTTGCCCGTTTGTGTCGGTTTTGGTATTAAAACGGGCGAACAGGCCCGTGAAATGGCTGAAATTTGTGAAGGTGTGGTCGTTGGATCGGCCTTCGTTGATATTATATCTGAGATGGCGCAGACTGGGTCCAACAGCGACTCGATACAGTCAGTCGCAGAATTGACGCGGGACCTGCGTGCAGGGCTCGACAGAAATGGCAGCGCCTCTTGACGGAGAAACGCATGAACTGGCTCTCAAATATCAGCCCTCCGGGCTTGAAATCGGTATTTGGTAAGCGTGAAGCCCCGGAAAATCTCTGGGTTAAATGTCCAAAATCAGGCGAGCTGATTTATCGCCCTGATCTCGAGGCGAGCTATTGGGTGACGCCATCGGGCGCGCACCTGCGTGTTGGACCACTGGTGCGGTTCCGGTCTCTGTTCGATGATGGCAAGTGGGAGCCGATCCAGCTTCCTGACGTGCCGCGCGACCCGCTGAAGTTCAAGGACGACAAGCCGTATACGGTGCGCCTGAAAGCGGCGAAGACCAAGATTGCCGACCGTAACAAAGCCGACCCATCCGGCGGCCTGATTTCTCAGGACGACTGTATGGCAGCGAGCTTTGGCCGGATTGGCGGCAAGCCTGCAGTTGTGCTGGTTCAGGATTTTGCCTTCATGGGTGGATCGCTGGGCATGGCGGCTGGTGAAGCCTTCATCAAGGCCGCTGAAACGGCTGTGGCGCGTAAGGCTGCGCTGATCGTCTGCACAGCCTCTGGTGGTGCGCGGATGCAGGAAGGCACGCTGTCTCTTATGCAGATGCCGCGGACGACGCTGGCTATTCAGGATGTGAGAGACGCCGGACTGCCATATATTGTGGTGCTGACGGACCCGACTTCGGGTGGTGTGTCTGCGTCTTATGCCATGCTGGGCGATGTGCATATGGCCGAGCCTGAAGCCATGATCGCCTTCTCCGGACCGCGTGTGATCGAACAGACCATTCGCCAGAAATTGCCGGAAGGCTTTCAGCGCTCTGAATTCCTGAAGGATAAGGGTGTTGTCGACATGGTTGTTGACCGCCGCGAAATGGCTGGCGTGATGGGCCGATTGCTGAGCCATCTGATGCCATCCAAATCGGGTTCTGACGGTACGTTCAAGCCTGTGGCTCCGCCATCGGTTGATGGTGTGTCAGACTACGACGACGAGGACTAAATCTCTGAACAATTCCGGTGACGTGCTGACGGACCTTCTGGCCGCGTTTGAGGCGTTGCCGAAGCCGCCTGTCTTCAAGCTGACGACAGAACCCGTCCGCCGTGTGCTGGAGGCTGTTGGTCGTCCGCAGGACCGGCTTCCACCGGTCATCCATATCGCAGGCACGAACGGCAAGGGCTCCACGACGGCCTTTATGCGGGCGATCACCGAAGCCCACGGCCTGAAAGCCCATGTGGATACTTCGCCTCATCTGATCCGCGTAAACGAACGCATTCGGATTGCGGGTGAGCTGATCTCCGATGAGGCGCTTCGCAGCTATGCCGAGCGTGTGCTGGAGGCGAATGCGGGGCAGCCTATGTCTTTCTTTGAAGGCATGACGGTTGTTGCCTATCTGGCCTTCGCCGATGCACCGGCAGATGTGACGCTGGTTGAGGTGGGCCTTGGTGGGCGGTTTGACTGCACGAATGTGTTCGACAAGACCGCCTGCAGCGTGATCACGCCTATTGATTTTGACCACAGGGATTTTCTGGGCCGGCATTTGTGTCAGATCGCCTGGGAAAAGGCTGGCATCATCAAGCCTGACAGCCCTGTTGTGAGCGCCAATCAGCAGAGTGAGGTCGAGCGGACCTTGCGCGCCGAAGCGCGATTTCAGGGCGCACCTTTCACTGCACTGAGCGAAGTTTCGGATGTGTCGGTTGGTGCCGAGGGGATTACGTTTGAAATTGATGGCATGACGGTTGGCCCGGCTGATCTGAGCCTTGAAGGGCCGCATCAGCTGTCTAATGCAGCGCTGGCCATTCTGGCGCTGAAGCGAAGTGGCGCCTTCAAGCTGAAATCTGAGTGTGTGAAGGCGGGGCTGAAGTCAGCCGTCTGGCCTGCGCGGCTGCAAAAGCTGGCCGACGGGCCGCTGACCGCGCTTTTACCGGGCAAGACCGTGATGTTGGATGGCGGGCATAACCCGCATGCGGCAGCAGCGCTGCGGCGGGCGCTTGAGCCTCATTCGCCGATCCCTGCAGCAATGGCGATGCTGCGGACGAAAGATGCCGAGTCTTATCTGAAAGAACTGGCGCCCGTGATCGGGCATCTGGCTGTTCTGCCTATGACCTCAGACAAGAACGGGCATGACCCGAAACATCTTGAACGGTGCGCCCAGAAGCTTGGCATATCTGTCAGTGTGCATGACACGATTGAGGATAGCCTGAACCGTCTGTCGCAAGAAAAAAGCGATCACGCACTGATTTGCGGATCGCTTTATCTTGCGGGTGATGTACTCGCCGAAAATGGCGAAATCATCGATTAACCTGGGGCTCTGAACAACGCTTAAGCCGTTTCTGTTTTTACCCACTCGGTCAGCTTGTCTTTGTGCATGTCGCCAAGGTGCGTGGCAGTCACCTTACCGCCCTTGAACATGATGAGCGTCGGCAGGCCACGCACGCCATATTTTGTCATGGTCATCGGGTTTTCGTCGACATTCAGTTTCACGAACTTCACCTTGCCGTCCATTTCTTCGGCAACGCGCTCGACGTTCGGGGAAAGCTTCTTACAAGGGCCACACCATTCCGCCCAGAAGTCCACAACTACAGGAACTTCCGAACCGAGAACTTCGGTGTCGAATGTGTCGTCATTAATATCAATCGCAGTCATATGCGTCTCCATTCTTCGGGCTGCCAGACCATCCTGCGGTCAGGTGCTGGCGGGTCAATTCTGCGCCTGCGCTTTTTTGAGCGCCGACAACATGACGGATTCGTCAAGAACCATAAAGTGGGGACCGTCGGTCCACAGTAAAGCGCATTTAACAGACTTGTTAGGATAGGTCACAGAAAGAACGTCAAAATAGGAGCCCAATTGCGCGAGATAGGGCTCTGCGACGCCATCCTGCGTCTTTGGAGGGGGGCGGTCGGTCTTGTAATCGATCACCCAGACTTCATCCTCGGTGATACGCATGCGGTCGATGCGGCCATTGATGATGACGCCGCTGGGCAGGTTCGGTCCCGAGCCGACAATCGGCGCTTCAGCGCGCCCGCCGGGGCCGAAAACGGGTGCAAGTTCGGGGGCTTCGAGCACAGAAAATGTTACATTGAGGATGTCTTCGGCGAGTTCGCCCTGATCCTCATCGAGACAGCGTTCGAGATAGCGTTCCGCGCGGGCACGTCTGCTCGGAAGTGGCACGTCGGGCAGAATTTCGAGAAGCGCGTGAATGAGGCGTCCGCGCTGGAAACGGCGGACCTGATCTTCACCGAAGGGCGGAAGGACAGGCGTGTCACCCGGCAGGAGCGAACTTGGCGCGCGAAGACCCGGTTCGGCATGGGCATTTGGCAGGATTTGTCTGACCCAGTCTGGAAGGGGTGTTGTGGCCGTCTTCGCTGTCGGCGCGGAATGGATCGTTACAGGCGGCGGAAGCCCGCCCAGCTGCCAGCGGCCATCATCGAAGTTCTGTGCAGTCTCGCCCTGCCAGAGTTCTGCGGTCTGGGTGCAGAGGTCATACCAGCTGCCATCAACATAGCCTTTGCCATTTACGCCGCCATGCCATGCGCCGCAGATGACGAGCTGGTCTTTGGCGCGAGTGAGGGCAACGTATAACAGGCGATGACTTTCGGCGCGGGATTTGGCGATTTCGATATCGCGCATCGCTGTGGTGGCCGGGCAATCGACATCAGCTTTGCCAAGCCAGATGGGCAGGCCTTCCGCAGAGAAAACCAGATTGCCCGCAAGTCGGTTTTTACCGACCCCTGTTGTATCCGGCAGAATGACGATCGGGGCTTCAAGGCCCTTGGAGCCGTGCACCGTCATGACGCGGATTTCGTCTGCCGGACCAGAGGCTTCACGCTTGATTTCGCCGGCCTGTTTCTCAACAGCGATGATGAAGGCCTGAAGGCTGGTGCTTTCCGTGTCATCGAGATTTGTCGCGATAGACACCAGCGCGTCGACAGGGTCGCGAGCCGGGGTGCTGAAACGGGCGTTGATGGCCTGCCAACCCGTCTGGCCAAGGCTTTCATGGCGGGCATTTAGGAGCCAGCTCAGGAATTCAAAGGCCGGGAGGTGACGACGGGCGAGGACGCCGTTGAGAAAAGTCTGTCCTGCGGCATAGGCTGGGTCATCTGAGGCCGCAAACCGTGACCAGAGGCTTTCGCGATCACGTTTCCAGGCGAGTGGGAAGAGATGTTTGTCGTCATCAAGAAGGCCGAGAAAGGCGCCTTTCATGATCTCTGCAAAGGCGAGGTCATCTTCGGGCAGGAGAGCAAAACGGATGAGGTTCAGAATATCCTGCACTGCGAGGGTATCGAGAATATTTAGCCGGTCGGCACCGGCGACCGGCAGATCCTTCGCCTTTAGCGCCTGAATGATTGCGTGGAAGAGTGCCTTGCGGGAGCGAACGAGGATGAGGATATCCCCCGCGCGCGCCGGGCGCGGATCACTGTCGCGGCCCTCTTCATAGATGCCGGGTGCGCCGGGTTTGAGGCGGTCATCAATCCAGTCAGCGATTTTGAGAGCGAGACTGCGGGCAGGTGAGATTTGCCGTTCCATATCCATCGGGGCGTCCCACGGCACGCCTGTCGGAATGGCTTCAGGGGCTTCGAGTGGCCAGATTTCGACTTGTCCCTGATGGGCGTCGCGGAAGGCGTGATGCTGGATGGTGTCAGCTGTGGTGGGAATTTCATGAGAGAAGGGCGCGCCAGTTGCGCCAGCTGGACCGTTGAAGACGGCATCAACATAGCCGAGGACTTCCGGCGTTGAGCGGAAGGACATGGCGATGTCAGGCAGGTGAACGGACGCGCCGTTCTCGCCATCCTGTCGTGCTGCAAAGCCCTGTCTTTCGCGCTGGAACTGGGCCGTATCTGCACCCTGGAAGGAGTAGATGGACTGTTTCTCATCGCCCACGACGAACAGAGTGCGGATGAGGTCTGCGGTGCCTGCGCCGGCGAAAAATTCCGAGACGAGTGAGTTGACGATCTGCCACTGGTCGGGGCTGGTATCCTGCGCCTCGTCGAGGAGCACATGCGAGATGCCACCATCAAGCTTGTAGAGCACCCATTCGGAGAGATCAGCCTCCACCAGCAGGGATCGCGTTTCGAGGATCAGATCGTCAAAATCGAGGCCTGCGCGGATACGTTTTTCGTGTTCATGCGCCGTGAGGATGGGTTCGGCAAGCGCCAGAAGGTCAAGTGTCCGGTCGCGGAGTTTGATGGCGTTGAGCTGGTCCAGACCTGCCAGAAATCGCGTGGTTTCTGTGCCTGCAGGGATGCTGAACAGGTTCTCGACGGCGGTGCCCTGAAAGGCTTTTGTGTAGATTTCAGGCTTTCGGAGCGGACCAGTGGCCGTGAAAAACACCTTGCGATACAGGTCCAGCGCGAGCTCTGGTGAGGCAGCATAGAGGACATCGCGCAGATTGGTGGCGAGTGTCTGGTCTTTTTTGGCTGAGCTGCTTTCGAGCTGCGAAATGGCGCGCCCGATCTGGTCTTTTGGAAGGCCCTGGCCAACGAGTTGCTCGATGCAGTCGGCTTCTGACATGTCAGGGGCATTGAGGAAGTCCGAAATGACCCGGCGACGCGCCGAGGGCGTGCGGGCTTCTGAGAGGAAGCGCCGCAAACGCATGGCGTTGCCTTCAATCAGGTCACGAATGCCATCATAACGCAGACCGCCGATTTCCAGCATCAGACGCCGGAAAAGATCGAGCCCGTTTTCAGTGTCTTGTAGCTGCTCAAAGGCGGTGCGGGCGGCGGCATGCCAGAGGTCTTTGCCCGAGGCTTCGTCCAGTTCCTGAAAACCGGGAGGCACGCCAGCCTCCAGCGGGAAGCGTCGCAGAACACGACCCGCAAAGGCGTGCAGGGTTTCAATGCGAAGACCGCCCGGCGTTTCGAGCGCGCGGGCAAAGAGGGCGCGGGCCTTGCGAAGGTCGTCTTCCTCAACAGCCGCGTTTTCGCCCTGCAGCTTTTTGAGGTCCTCGGCGAGCTCTTCGTCCGGCAGGACGGACCAGCTGCCAAGGCGTTTGAAGAGGCGCTGCTGCATCTCACTGGCCGCGGCCTTGGTGTAGGTAATGCAGAGAATACTGTCCGGGCTGACACCGGTCAGAAGGAGGCGTGCGACGCGGTCGATCAGAACTTTGGTCTTACCGGAACCGGCATTGGCCGAGACCCAGACGGAGTAGTCCGGCTCTGCGGCGAGCTTCTGAGCGTCATTTACCAGCTTATAGGGCGTGGTCATGAATAGTCCTCCGCGCCTGTATGGCCGGGGTCTGCCCATTCCTGGCGGCGGGACAGCTGGTCGTAATCGGACCAGCCGCGCTGGAACTGGATGCGCGGGCCGGAGAGGTAGGGCGTGTCTTCCTTCGCAAAGCTGGTGAGGAGATCTTTGAGGCCTGCAAGTGCGGCGCCGGCAAGCTCTTGAGCGTCCACGGGTTTGCGGCCGTCCTGCACCTGTTGGACACCCCCGCCAGAGCCGAAGCCGACATAGAAAAAATCTGCAGGCGGGCCAGTAGGTTTGTCCTCTTCTGCGCTCAGCGCGGCCATGGCCCCAAGAAGTGGAAGCTGTGGAGAGAGGCCTGAGAGGACCTGTCTGTTCGACGGCGGTTTGCCAGTCTTGAAGTCGGTGATGGCGAGACTGCCATTGGCGAGGGTTTCAACGAGGTCTGCCCGGCCTATGATTTCGACATCATAGTCGGACAGGGCAATGGTGTGGTTGTAACGGACCTCGAATTTGCGGGACTTCACGACGCCGTCGCGCTGAACCATCCAGTCGAGATATCCTTTGGCAACGTCCTCCCAGCCGGGTTCACGTTCCAGAATGAAGAGGTCATCTGCGCCGACCTCCCGGAGTTGTTCAGCGAAACTGGCGATGATTTCATCCGGGCGCGTATAAGGGCGGTTCAGCGTATCGAAGCCCTCGAGTGCGGCGTGAATGGCCGTGCCGATGGACTGTGGATTGAGCGGTGCATCGAGCGCTTCGAGCGGAGAGAGTTTCAGAATGCTCCCGGCGTAAAAGGCGTAAGGATCGCGGATCAGATTTTCGACATCAGTAACCGAGATATAACGGCTTCGGGCTTCGCTTGGCGGAAGCGGCTTGGGCGGGTGGACCGGGTCAGCAGATTTTGTGTTCTGAAGAGCGCGGGCCCAGTCAAGAAGATGAGCAGAGTCGGCCATGAGAAGGTCATCGGCTGCTTCGAGGTTTTTGAGCGCGCCGCTCGCGAGAATGCGCAACCGCCAGAGCCAGCGAGAGGCGACGGCTGGCTTGTCATTCACGCGGAGAGAGCGGGTCAGCACAACATTGGGTGTGCAGGCGAGCTGGGCGAAGTCGTGTGCGGAGAGGCCGATCCGGGCTTCGGTATCGGGCAGGCCGATGGCGGCACGGATATGGCGGGGGATGAAGCCATCTGTGCCGGGTTGTTCAGGCCAGGTGCCCTCATTGAGGCCGGACAGAATGAGCCGGTCACACGTTTGCAGGCGGGCTTCCAGTGGGCCCCAGATGTGGAGGCGCGGATGCGAGGGCAGGTCATCAGACACACTGCGTTCTGAGGCAAGCTGAGAGACGAGCGGGGCGATATCTTCTTTGGCCACGTCGGGCATCCAGTCGCCCATA
>NZUJ01000106.1 GCA_002701295.1 Ponticaulis sp.
TCAGACTCGCCTCTGCAGAGATTGAGCGCCCGGCAACCTATATTCAGTCCGACACGGTTGACGGCGAAGAAGATCAACAGATCGAACTGTTTTCTTATGTCAGCGACCGTGCGCGTGAGCGTGCTGAAGCGCCTTTCAAGGCAGTAGAAACACCGCCCGGGTTCATCCGGAACCTTTCCTATGATGCTTACCGCCTGATCGATTTCCGTCCTGAAGAGAGCCTGTTTCGCGATCTGACTTTCCCATACAAGGTGATGTTCGACACGCGAGGTTCGCTTTTCCATACGCCGATCAAGGTGAATGTTGTCAGTGAGCGTGGCGCCCGTGAGGTGCCTTACGAAGCGAGCCAGTTCGATTTTGAACCGCTTGAACTGACCGACGAAGAAAAGTCACAAATTGGATATGCGGGCTTTCGTCTTCTGTCTCCGTTGAACCGCGGCGGCAAATTCGACGAAGTGATGAGTGTGAAGGGCGCGAGCTTCTTCCGCGCACTCGGCACCGACAACCGTTATGGTGCATCTGCGCGCGGCATTTCCATCAAGACTGCATCACCTGAAGGAGAAGAGTTTCCGGAATTCCGGGAGTTCTGGCTTCAGGAGCCGAAAATGGCTGACCAGAGCTTTGTCTTCCATGCCCTGATGGATGGGCCCAGCGTAACAGGCGCTTACCAGTTCCGTGTGCAGCCTGGTGTGCAGACCAAGGTCGAGGTTCAGGCAACAATCTACGCTCGCAAGGATACCAATCAGATTGGGCTCGCGCCGCTGACGTCGATGTTCGAGTTCGGCCCACAAGACCCGAAACCGGCATCGCAGGACTTCCGTCCGCGCGTGCATGATTCGGAAGGTTTTGCAGCTATGCTGGATAATGGCGAGTGGATCTGGCGTCCGCTGTCCAATCCAGAAAAACTTCAGATTTCGACGTTCGCGACGACACCGCCAAAAGGTTTTGGTCTGGTGCAACGCGCGCGTGCCTTCGAGCAGTATGAAGATATTGAAGCCGCCTATGAAGCGCGTCCGAGCGTCTGGGTCACACCAGGTGAAGGCTGGCGCGATGGCCAGCTGGTGTTGGTCGAGATTCCGACCCCGAACGAATATAACGACAATATCATCAGCTATTGGAAACTGTCCGAACCGCTTCTGAAAGGCGATTCGATGAGTTTCTCTTACGAGATGGACTGGGGGCTTGAAACTCCGTTCAACCCGCCGCTTGCTGAAGTTCACGCTACGCGAACTGGTATGGTGGAAGGCGAAAATCGCCAATTGTTCGTTGTAGATTTCGACGTGGCCGATGCAACGGCGCTAGAAGACGTGACCGCGTCGGTTTCGACCTCAGCAGGTGAGATCAGTGCCGTGACCCTGACACCCGACACAAAGCGGAATCGCGTTCGTCTGTCCTTTGAGCTGGATGCCATGAATGGCGAAAATGCAGAACTCCGCGCGGTGCTGAACCGATCTGAGCATCCATTCTCCGAAACATGGCTGTACAGACGAGGCCCTGCTTAACGATGAGCGGATCGCGTCCGCCAGAAGTGCCTCTGGATATGCCGGAGCAACCTCTGGCATGGAAGGTGCGCGCGCCGCTCAAGTCTGACGGGCGGTCGCGCTATTGGCGAAAGATAATACTGGGCGGCCTCTCGGCCGCTCTGACACTTTGGCTCAGCTGGCTGATGTTTCGCGTGTTGAACGTGATGGGCATGACGGGGCTCGAGTGGGCTTTGCTCTGTCTGTTTGTCGTCAATATCGGCTGGATTTGTATGGCGTTCGTCAGCGGTACTGCGGGGCTGATTGTGTCGCTGTTCGGTGATCGTCGGCGGGATGTTTCCGAAGCGGGGCCTTCAACCGGCCGGACCGCTATTGTCTTTCCGATCTATAACGAATCTGTGGTGGACGTGTTTGCGACTGTGCAGGCGACCAGTCAGGCCTTGTCGAAAGCGGCCCCCGGACAATTTGAATGTTTCATTCTGAGCGACACGGTCAGCCCGGATATCGCGCTTCAGGAAGAGGCCGGCTATCTGACGCTCAGGAAGAATGCTGGCGAGGCCTGCCCGATTTATTATCGCCGCAGAACAATCAATCTGGCACGCAAATCCGGGAATGTTCATGACTTCGTTTCACGATGGGGCGGGCGCTATGACCATCTGATCGTTTTCGACGCCGACAGTTATATGTCGTCCGATTGTATTCTTGAGCTTGTACACCGAATGGAAGCTGACCCGGGTGTTGGTCTGATCCAGACCGTGCCGCAGCTGATAGGTGCAAAGAGCCTGTTTGCCCGGGCTCAGGAATTTGCAGCGTCTGTTTATGGACCGGTTCTGGGGCGGGGAATAGCCTGGTGGTCGGGTAATGAAGGCAATTACTGGGGGCACAATGCCATTATCCGAACGCAAGCTTTTGCGCAGGCGGCGGGTTTGCCCATCATGCCGGGCCGGGCGCCTCTGGGTGGTCATATTCTGAGCCATGATTTCGTCGAAGCCGCTCTGTTACGACGGGCCGGATGGAAAGTGCAGATCGCCTCGGATCTGGGCGGGTCTTTTGAAGAGGGTCCGCAGACGATTATCGACCTCACAATTCGCGACCGACGCTGGTGTCAGGGAAATCTGCAGCACACAGCTGTTCTGGCGCGCGCCAGAGGTATCACGCTGACGAACCGGCTTCATTTTTCAATTGGTATCTTTTCGTATCTGGCTTCACCGCTCTGGCTGGTGCTCATTTTGGTGGGTATGGCCCTGTCATTGCAGAACCGGTTTTTGAAGCCCGAATATTTCTCAGGTGACCCGACGCTGACGCCGAGCTGGCCCGTGATTGACCCGGCGCTGGCGCTCAGCGTGTTCATCGCCACCATGTCGGTGCTTTTGCTGCCCAAAGCCTATGGCGTTTTCGTTAAGCTGGTGCGCCCCGGAAAGGGCCTGAAAGGCCGACCTGTCTCACTGATATTGGGCGGTCTGGTCGAAACCGTGATTTCGGCTTTGGTCGCGCCTATCCTGATGGCGGCACAAACGTCGTCAGTGCTATCGATCCTCACGGGTCAGGACAGCGGCTGGACACCACAACAGCGCGGCAGCGATGGTTACAAGATCCGGGATGTTGCACGACGGCATGCCGTGACGACGGTGCTTGGCGTTGTGCTCACAATGACGGCCTGGATCATCTCACCTATTTTTGCGGCCTGGCTCGCGCCGGCGACGCTTGGGATGATCCTGTCGATCCCGCTCTCCTGGGCTTTAGGCAAAGAGGTGAGTGATGACAGTTTCTGGGCACAGCTGATCTCGCGGCCATTGCGATCAGAGGCGCCTGACTGCTTTTCAGAGGCGGTTGCCGCGCGGACGGTTTATGAAACTGTGGTACCGCCAGGACTTTCGCAGCTTGTGAGCGATGATCAGTACCAGAGGGCGCATGCTGATCTTGTGGACCCACACTGGCCCCTTCAGGGCAATGCCGTACATGTGCCACTGGCCATAGCTGAAGCCAAACTGTCTCGCCTGCCGAGCCTCGACGCCTTTCTTGGCGCGCTCGACAAGAAAGAGACCATGGCGCTTCTCAACTCACCTGAGGTGCTAAAGCGCGCCTCTGAACGCTTTTCCGGGAAGGTTCTGACGCCTGTCTGACCAAGTCTCCGTTAAACGGATTTCAGCTTCGATCTGATTTTCGGGGTCAGGCTCGGATTGGCAGCGAGCACATTTCCGGTTTCCAGAACATCGCCACCGTCAATCTCTTCAACGACACCACCGGCTTCGCGAACCAGAACAATGCCAGCGGCGATATCCCATGACTTCAGGTGACGTTCCCAGAAGCCGTCGAAACGGCCAGCCGCGACGAATGCGAGATCCAGCGCCGCAGAGCCGAACCGGCGAATGCCCGTTGTTTCAGGTGTAAGTGCGGCCATCTCATCTGAAAATTTCTTGTGGCGCTCTGGTGAGTGCCCGATGAACGGTGTGCCTGTTGCCAGAACCGCCTGAGACAGCTTGATCCGGCTTGCAACACGCAGCCGGCGGTTTTCGAGCCAAGTGCCCTGACCGCGCTCTGCCCAGTAAATGTCGCCGCGAATGACGTCGTAGACAACACCAGCATTCAGAACACCCTCGCGCACGTGACCGATCGAGACGGCGAAGTGTGGAATGCCATGCATGAAATTGAGCGTGCCATCGAGCGGATCCACGATGAACCTGTTCGTTTTGTCTGTTCCCTCGACGACGCCGCGTTCTTCCATGATGAAGCCGTAACCAGGGCGTGCCTTGGAGAGTTCTGCGTAGATGACCTCTTCGGCACGATGATCGGCATTCGTCACGAAGTCACCCGGACCTTTTTTTGAGACCTGCAGGTTTTCAACCTCGCCGAAATCGCGTGCGAGACCGCGGCCTGCAGCGCGCGCCGCTTTAATCATGACGGTGATAAGGGGAGATGGACGAGACATACAGATCTTTCCGCGAGCTGTCTTGAAGGGTGGAGCAGTGCCAAATAGACCCGCTTTGTGCGAAATGCCAGTGCTGTGACCGTCAGAACTGAGATTTCCGCGTTTTAACGTGTCGTTGAGGGCGTGTTCACGTTCACTTGACCAGACTTGTCTGTCCGTCTGACTGATAAAGCGTTAAAGTCTTGTCATACGGGCCGGATGGCTGGTCCGATTTCTTCAGGAGTCGATCTATGGTTATGTCCGGAGCAATCAAGAAAGTTGCCTTGCTCGCCAGTACTGGACTGATGTTAAGTCTGGTCGCATGCAGTCAGGCCAATTCGGACGACGCGATTTCGCAAACCACGACATCACAAATGGGGGAACTTGTGGACTCAGCAGCTACCCAGTTCATGAGCATTGATGGTGAGCCAATGTCGCTGGCCGATTATTCTGGCAATGTGCTTCTTGTTGTGAATACGGCATCCAAGTGTGGTTTTACGCCTCAATATGAAGGCCTTCAGTCGCTCTGGACCGAATACAAAGATGATGGTCTGATCGTTGTTGGCATTCCATCTGGTGACTTCGCAGGACAGGAGTTCGACAAGGATTCTGAAGTGAAGGAATTCTGCCAGCTGAATTACGGTGTCGATTTCCCGCTGACATCAAAGAACCACGTCGTCGGTGAGGATGCGCATCCATTCTACACTTACGCAAAAGAACATCTCGGCGAAGAGGCTGTGCCGCAGTGGAATTTCCATAAAATCCTCATCGGTCGCGACGGTACTCCGGTGAAAGCGTTCGGAACGCGCGTCGCGCCAGAGGATGAAGAGCTTGTGAGTGCCGTGAAAGCTGCGCTCGGCTGATCGGCAAAACGCCTTCCGGATTGAGAATATGACCAACAGGCGGAACCAGGTGTTCCGTCTGTTTGCATTCTGGTGGATGTGAGACGATCCAGCACATCATTTCGATATCGAAACATTTTCGATATTTCGGATTTTGGTCAGACTACTGCCGGGAAATGGCCATCAATTTGCCGTATTTGGGCGAGCCGTCCGGGGCCTCTGATATAAATTTTTGCAACTCTCTAAAATATACACTGACGCCCCTTTCCAGTCGCGCCTGATCGGTGATTTACTTATCTGGAGATACTCAATGGAGGGGGTCCGGCCATGCTTCATCAGTCCACCAGGAAACTAATCGACAAGCTCGTTGAGATGACTGCGTCGTCGAAAATCATCTGGCGGGAAGGTGATGACGGGACATGTCTGTACGATACTGAGGGCTATCGCGTGACAATCGGGTCTGCGCCCAGCCGGGTGGTCTTGCTCGATGCTGGCGGACGCGTTCTGGAGACTGTCGGAGACGGGCTTCTTGCGACAGCGGCGGATGATGAGGGCCTTCTCTATTCTGCCAAGGTCGACAAACTCGTTTCGGATGCGCAACGCGCGCTGACCGGGTCCGAAGACGTTATGGAGCGGCTTGTGTCCGCTCTGGGCGGGCCAGCTGACACCCATGCCGATGTGGATGAGGAAGAAGAGGTCTATGAGCCTCAGACGACAAGCTATCCTGATCAGCCGGAGATGGCTTCCAGAGTGGCTAGCCTGGCGCAGCGGTTGAATAGCGGTGTGCCGCTGGAAGATGTTTCTGAGCCAGAAGAAGAGGTTGTTGAGGTTGAGGCCGAAACGCAGGACGTAGAGGCCGCCGAAGAACCTGCGGCACAATCAGTCTGGAATGTTCCTCAATCTGCGCAGGACGGCGTCAGCGAAACCGTCGAAGATTTCGTCGAAGACACCGAAGATGCAGGTTTCACACCTATTGAGGACGCAGACGATGCTGAATTCGGCGCAAATGATGATTTGCCAGCCGTTGATCGCGTCGCTGCACCAGTTGCAGAAGAGCCAGCGGCAAGCGAAGATGACGTCATCGCCGAAGCTGAGAGCATGGCTGAAGAGCCGGTGGCAGGTGAGGTTGAGCCCTTTGAGCCGTCGCCTGGAGCATTTGTACATGAAGCGCCGTTCTGGACAGGTAGCAGTCAGACAATTGATGCTGCGCAGGTGACCCCTGCGAGCTTTGTGACGCCATTGGTCGAGCCAGCTGCTCAGATCGAAACGTCAGAAGTTGTTGCTGAAGGACAGATATTCTCTGCAGAACTCGAGACAGCAGAGCCAATCATTTCGCCTGAAGAGATGGTGACAGAAGACGCGGATATGGTGTCTGGCGGATCAGAGGCTGCTTCTGAAGTGGCGTTTGGCGCTGAACTGGCGGAAGCTGGCACGACTGATGACGCGGTTGAACTATCAGATGTGGTCGGCCTGGAAATTGGTGACGTGACACCAATCTCTGTCGCGAGTGAGGATGTTGCGCCTGACGCTGAGGAAGTCACACATACTTTAAACGGTCGTGGGTCTGATGCGCTTGGCGGAAGTCTCGCAATGGGAGCTGGTCTGACCCGTACGCCGGCATTTGCAGCAGAGCCTGTTGATCAGGCGAAAGAAGACGATCCGGCAGATTCAGTAGAGATTGTTGAAGTCAGTTTCGAGGAAGTGACTGCTGCGGTCTCTGAGCCAGCACTGGAAGCGAAGAACGTCAGCGGTGACTTTGTTTCGGATGCTTCAGCGGCAGTGACTGATACTGTAGCTGCGGCGGCAGACACGATCGCGGAGGCCGCCACTGAAGTGACATCTACAGTGACCAGCCTGTTCGGGCCGAAGAAAGGCGCTGAAGCGAGCACTGGTTCAGAGGTCGAGGGTGAAACAGAGCAAGCTGAAGAAACAATTGGCCAGAGAAAATCGATCTACAAATATAATCCGTGGATGTGAATTCGGGCGCGTTCCTAGCCAGAAAAGACAAAGCCCGGTCGCAGGACCGGGCTTTTTTGCTGAGCGCTGATGGCCTCAGGCCTCCAGTTCGATATCCCAGTATAGATAGTCCATCCAGGTTTCGTGCAGATGGTTTGGCGGAAAGCGCCGACCAATCTGCTGAAGCTGATGATTTGATGGCTGAACCGGTTTGCGGTTCGGATGCATGTCGATTTCGTTCGGCATCTTGCCGCCCTTGCGAAGATTGCATGGGCTGCAAGCTGTAACGATGTTTTCCCAGCTTGTCTTACCGCCGCGCGATCGCGGGATGACATGATCGAAGGTCAGATCATAAGGCGAGTCACAATAGACGCAGGAAAACCCATCGCGCAGGAAGACATTGAAACGCGTGAACGCTGGCGAGCGGTCTTGCCGGATAAATTCGCGGAGGCAGATGACACTCGGTAGCCGCATCTCAAACGAAGGTGAGCGGACCACATGGTCATATTGAGCAATTACATCAACGCGTTCGAGGAAAACGGCTTTGACCACATCCTGCCAGGGCCAGACCGATAATGGATAATAACTCAGCGGCCGGTAATCAGCATTGAGCACCAGAGCAGGCCACCCGTTGGAGGGGGTCGTGGATATGGAAGCGGCCATATGCACCCTCGAATCAACCAAGTTACAATAGAGGTACTATGACTTCCCCACTATTTCCAGTTCTCTGTTTAACCGATTCGCTACGACAGGATTATGACAGGTCGAAAGGCAGTTTGCGCAAAACATCAGCACACGAACAGTTGTTGGTGTTAGTCTGTTCGTGCCCGGCGCCAATTAAGGTGACCCCAGAGGAGATGCGCTGCCATTGAGCGATAGGGCTGCCATGATCTGGCATGGTCTCTAAACGCGCGGGGCGACAATCGAGACTCGCTATTACTCAGTACCCGGAATGCTTCGATCAGGCCGACATCTGTTTCCGGGAAGACATTCATTCGATGCAGTGCGCCCATGAGATAGACATTCGCTGTCCACGGTCCGATGCCTTTGACAGACAAGAGGTGCTTTCTGGCGGTTTCATCATCCAGATGGGCAAGTGAGGCGAGGTCGAGCGTCCCGGTTTCAATGGCATCCGCGACGCTATTCAGGAAATTGATCTTTGGTCCTGACAGGCCGCACTCCCGCAGTTCCGTTTCGGTAGCGGAACGAATTATTGTTGGAGTGATTTCCCCATTGCCAAAGGCGAGCAGACGTTCCCAGATCGCCGCAGCGGCACGTGTGGAGATCAGCTGATAAACAAGTGTTCTCGCCAGTGTTTGATAGCTGGGTGTGGCCGACCGCCATTCCGGGACGCCGATATCCTGATAGGCGCGAGCGAGGGCCGGGTCAGCGGCGCTCAGCACCTCGCAGGTGTGCTTCAAGTGTTCCTGTGTGAATGGCGACACGAGTTTTGTGCTCCCTGAGGCTCGTCACGGGCAGATAATCTGTTTAGGGCAGAAGTGACCAGACTTAGTGTTTGTACTGATCCGAGGACACCGTGTTCAGAACCCGTTTTGCGCCGAGCCCTACAGGTTATCTGCATGAAGGCCATGCGCTTTCAGCCAATGAAGCATTCAGTGCAGCTTTGGAGGCTGATGGTGACTGTCTGCTACGGATCGAGGACATAGACCAGACCCGGTGTCGACCTGAATTCGAAACTGCGATTTTTGAAGATCTCCACTGGCTTGGCTTCGAATGGCCTGCGCCGGTCCGGCGGCAGTCTGATCATTTCACAGAGTACCAAGCTGCGCTCGAGCAGTTGACGGGTTTGGGGCTGACTTATCGCTGCTTTCTGACCCGAAAGGCATTGGAGGCCGAACTGGAGGCGAGGGGGATTGGGCCATCACCCGCCGGAGATCGCCCTTATGTGCGAAGAAATGACGATGTCTCTGAGGATGAAGTGCTGTCCCGCGTTGCCGCGGGCGAACCATTTGCGTGGCGATTATCGCTTGCTGCCTGTCGCGACTTTCTTGGTGATGAATTCTCGAAACTCAGCTTTATAGAAGAGGGCGACGGTGAAAATATCTCTTTCGGTGAAACCATGGCGCATCCTGAGTGGCTCGGCGATGTGGTTCTGGCGCGAAAGGATAGCCCGACATCCTATCACCTTGCGGTGACGCATGATGATCATCTTCAGGGCGTCAGTCATGTTGTTCGCGGCGCAGACCTCTATCACGCAACCCATATGCACGTGCTGCTGCAAAGACTTATGAACTGGTCAAAACCCGTCTATCGCCATCATAAATTGCTGATGGGAGAGGATGGTCGCAAGTTATCCAAGGCACATCGTTCAAAATCGCTTCGCGAGCTTAGAAAAGAAGGTGTAGAGCCGAGCGAACTCCTCAAACGATAGGCGCTGGCGTGACCACTCAGGACGAACAGGACAAACTGGCACGGAGCGTTCTGCTCGGGACCTTGTTCCTGTTCTTGGGCGGTTTGTTTGTTGCGTTTGCTGGAATCGGCCTTCGTTATGCTGTGCAGGATGGTCTGGGCGCTCAGACAACGGGGCTATGGCGGTTTTTGCTGTCCTTGCCGCTTTTGGCCGTTGTCTTCATGTTCATGAGACGTCTGCCGCGCAAACCGAACCTGTTTGCGATTTTGACCGGCATTTTTTTCGGCATGGATATCGGTTTCTGGCACATGTCTCTGACCATGACATCGGTGGCGAATGCCACCTTTATCGTGAATTTGGGCAGTATCAGCGTTGGCTTTCTGGCCTGGATTTTTCTGAAGGAACGTCCAAGCGTCTTTTGGGGCGTGGCCGTGGTGATGGCGGTTATCGGCGCCTGGATGTTATCGCGTGGTGGTCAGATGGATGCCGGATCTGGCGGTCTGCGCGGCGATCTTCTGGCCTGTGTTGCAGCGGGTTTCATCTCATTTTACTTTCTGAATGCGCGGATTGCCCGCCGCTCTTTGCCGGCGATTGATGTGATTTTCTGGATGACGCTCTCGATGACTGTTGTTGCTACGGGGTTTTGTCTCGTCTTTGGTGAGCCGCTTGTTCCAGACAGCCTGCCCGATCTGAAATGGCCGTTTCTGATTGCCTTGATCGCGCATGTATTGGGGCAGGGACTGATCATTCTGGGGATTGGCCGGGCACCTGCAAATGTGGCCGGGATCATGGTAATTGTGCAGCCCGTTGCGTCGGCAATTGCTAGCTGGCCCTTGTTTGGAGAGGCGCTGGCCGGACTTCAGTTGGCAGGCGCCGGGTTAATTCTGGCAGCGCTTCTGACCTCGCAATTTAGTGCCCTTCGGCTGCGGGCGGCTGGGCGTAGACCAACAAAACTGTCACAGTGACGTGTTTCAAGGTGATTCAAGCGAATTCAGTACAGGGATTGTCAGATGAAATCTGCACTTTTGGTTTCGGCAGCGATTGCAGCGGTAAGCCTTGCGGGTTGTGCCACGCAGGACACGGCCTCGGTGACCATGGATTATGGACGTGCAGCGGTTGCGCCGCTGCAGGCTGAAGATTCTTATTACGAGACAGCTTCTGGACGCGTCACGGCGCGGGAGGCTCTGCGCCCTGCAGGTTCGGCCAAAAACGTCATCATTTTCGTTGGCGACGGCATGGGCGTTTCCACCATCACGGCGGGGCGGATTTACGCCGGTCAGAAGCAGGGCCTGGACGGCGAGAGTTATCAGCTGACCATGGAAACCTTCCCGAATGTGGCCTTGTCCAAGACTTACGGTAATGACGCCCAGGTCTCTGACAGTGCGCCCACAGCAGTTGCCATGATGTCCGGTGTGAAGACCAACAACGGTGTTCTGGGGCTCGACCAGCGAAGCGTGCCGGACAATTGCCCGGCCTCTGCAGGATCTGATGTTCAGACGATTTTCGAGATTGCTGAGGCGCAAGGCTTTTCAACCGGTATCATTTCAACGGCACGGATCACCCATGCGACACCCGCCTCGACCTATGCGCATACGCCATCGCGCGATTGGGAATCTGATGGCCAGTTACGCGGGCCGCTCGCTGAAGGATGTACAGATATTGCCTCGCAGCTGATCGACTGGAACGCAGGTGACGGGTTCGAGGTTGTTCTTGGCGGCGGTCGATCCAACTTCCTGACGAATGATCAAGCCGATCCGGAGATGCCAGAACGAACGGGATACAGAACGGATGGCCGAGACCTTGTCGCAGAGTGGGAGGGCAAGTCTGCTGACCACATGTTTGTTTTTGATCAGGCTGGTTTCGATGCCGTGGACTTTGGAACGTCTGCGAAAGTGCTTGGACTGTTTGAGCCGTCGCACATGAATTATGAGCTGGATCGTGCTGGTGACATCGCCGGGGAGCCATCTGTCGCGGAAATGACCCAAGCCGCGATAACACGCCTGTCACAGGACGAGGACGGATTCATCCTTCTGGTCGAAGGTGGCCGGGTTGATCATGGCCACCATGCCGGCAATGCAAAGCGCGCTCTGGAGGATACCTACGCGCTGGATCAGGCGGTCAAGGCGGCGCTTGAGATGGTGGATCTGTCCGAGACCCTGATCGTCGTAACGGCGGACCATTCGCACACGCTCGCCATGGCGGGGTATGCCGCGCGCGGAAATCCGATTCTCGGCAAATCAGCGACTGGCATCGGTACATTCGCAAAAGGTTCAGACGGCAAGCCCTATACGACGCTTGGCTATCTGAACGGTCCGGGCAGCGTGTGTGGAGAGGATGGATGTGTGCGTCCTGATCTCACGGACGTGGATACCGAGGCTGACGATTATCTGCAGCAATCGCTGATGCCAATGGGGTCCGAGACCCATGGCGGCGAGGATGTTGCTGTTTTCGCAGCTGGCGCAGGTTCAGAGCGCGTTGGCGGGGTTATGGAGCAGAACGAAATCTTTTTCGTTATGGCGCGCTCACTCGGTCTGGTCGACTAGCCCGCACGGCTGCCTCTACAGGCAGCCTTCGACATAGTTTACGCCAGGTTCGATACCGACATGATAGGATCGGACCTGGCCGTTCTCATCCGTTTCGAAAACCATGGTTGTCTCACCTTGTTCGACAACCAGATTGGGTTGGTTCTCGACGTACTTGTTTGGGCGCTGTTCCAGATTCGGATAAATACGTGTGACCGCCTCGATGTTCATTCCGACGGTCACACCGGCTTCCGTGGAAATCCCTTCATCGTCAATATCGACCCGGTTGAACACCCCATCGACGAACATCAGGTAAACTGTGCCTGTCGGCTGTTCACTGGTCAGGTAAATGCAGGTTTCGGATGGGTTTGCGTTGTCATCATGACCATCAAGGCCACCTGGGAAGTTTGCCATGACATCATCAAGGCTCGATCCGTAATCCAGACCGCAGTATCCATTCATGCTGACATCACCACAGGCGAGGGCAACGGGCGAGGGTGAGGGCGACGGTATAGGATCAAGCGTGGGAGTTGGCGTCGGCGTGCTGAGCGGCACTTCAACCGTTTGAGCAGGTTCGTTTGATGACGGCTCCTGACCGCAAGCCGAGAGCAGAAGCAAGGACGCAGATGCAGTGAAGAGCAGAGATTTCATTGTCGCGTATTCCATCTTTGAAGAGATCAGTCAGGTAACGCAATATGTCGAGCTTGGTTGCGCACAAAGCGTCAGAAGCTGATCTCGCTCTTGTTTATCTTGTCTTCAATATCAGACGTAAGCGGTGTGAAGGCGTCACTGTCGGGCAGGCGGACATAGAGCGGATCGTCGATCTTGCTGCTTTCAATGCCCTGATCAACCAGTTCGACTTTTCGGAACTTGAATGTTCCGGTCGTTTCGGCTTCCTTCTGTACCCGGATAAAGACGGGGCGCGCAAAATACGGCAGCTCCCGGTCAACGTGAGCAGCCAGCGCTTTACCATCAAATTCGCGCTCTGGCTTCAGGATTAGTGCGGCCATGCCGGCGCGTCCTTCCGTACCCGGAATTTCAACACCATAGACATTGGGCAGTTCAATTGCATCAAACCGCGCCAGTGCTTCAGCGACTTCATTGGTGGAGACGTTCTCCGCTTTCCAGCGATAGGTGTCGCCCATGCGATCAACAAAATAGATGAAATGGTGTTCGTCACGCTTCATCAGGTCGCCGGTTCTGAAATACATGTCACCAGGCTTGAAGACGTCGCGCAGAATCTTCTTCTCAGTCTGAGATGGGTCTTTGTAACCTTCAAAGCGCTGACGCGGAGCGTCAGAAATTTCGCCGATGGCTTCGCCGACTTCATCGACTTCGGTTTCCATGCAGAAGCCTTCTTCATCACGAATTGGCTGTTCTGTTTCGACGTCCACTCGAATAATTCTGTGGCGTAGCTTGTTGCGCATATAGGGTGGCAGGCGGCCAATCGCGCCGATCTTCTTGTTGACGTTGATGAAGGACACATTGCCTTCGGTCGAACCGTAAAACTCCACCAGATCGCGAATGCCGAACCGATCAATGAATTGCTGCCAGACATCGGCGCGCAGACCATTGCCAAAGCCGGTTCGAATGGCGTGTGCCTTTTCAAGCGGATGCGGAGGTGCGCTGACGAGATAGCGGCAAAGCTCGCCGATATAAACAAAACTCGTGGCCCGATAATTCACCGCATCTTCCCAGAAATGCGTTGCAGAGAACTTGTCGCGGAGGATGAGTGACGCACCTGTCAGGAATGCTTGCCCGACGCCGCAAATGCCGCCCGTAGCGTGATAGAGTGGCAGCGTAAGATAGATGCGATCCCGCTCGGTAATATTACACGCGACAATGAAGCTACGCATCATGCCGATCACGCGGGCATGAGTGAGCCGTGCGGCCTTGGGAAGGCCTGTTGTGCCGGAGGTATAGATGAACAGGCAGAGGTCGCCAGCGCGCTGTGTTTCACGGAGTGTCGCCGCAGGTCGCGTGTCGGGCATGTCGGCCAGGATTGGCGCGAGCGCCTGACAGCCATCACCCTCGCCACCGATGCACCAGGCTGCAAGATCGTCCGGAAGGTCCGGCGTTGCGGTTCTGTAGAGACCAATCTGATCCGGCCCCATGATCACGGCACGTGGTTCAGCGATCTTGATGCAGTGGGCCAGGCCCGACCCCTGAAGATTGTAATTGATCAGCGCTGTCGTCACGCCAATCTTCGCAAGCCCCAGCCAGATGGCGACATAGTCTGGTCGGTTGTCCATAAAGAGGGCGACTGTGTCTCCAGCCTTCAGCCCCTGCGCGACACCCCAATGGGCATACTGGTTGGCGCGCTCATCGAGTTCGCCATAGGTGAAGATCTTGTCCTCATACCGGATGGCGACATTGGCTTTATAGGTGTCGACTTTTTCTTCGAAGAGGTCGGCGACGGTAAGTTTGTCGTCGGGAGAAATAGACCCAATCCGGCGAAGCGTACCCAGAACGCCGGTGACATAATCATATTCGCGCTTGATCGTACTGAACAATCCCATGCTGTCATCTCCCTGCGGCCGGCTGGTCTTCTGGATATGGGGTCTTGATACCAACTCGCAAATGCCTCGATTGCGTATGATGTTTAGCAGATAAAAGTTTACAGGCTTGTTGCCGCAATGGTTTTGATCTGTCTGAGAATCCCGGAAAATCTGACGTGGAGACAGGAGAGACAAATATGGCGCTGCAGCTTTATGGACTGAAAAATTGTGATACCTGCAAAAAGGCGCTGAAGGCGTTGGACGATACTGGCAAACCCGTCACGTTTCACGACATTCGGGAGGGCACAGACCTTGAGGCGAAAGTTCCGGTCTGGCTTGAGGCAGCGGGTGCCAAGACGCTGGTCAATTCGCGATCAACAACATGGCGCGGATTGTCTGACGCAGAGAAAGCCAGCGTGGATCAGGGGCGCGCGGAGGCCCTTCTGATTGCCAACCCGACGCTGATCAAACGTCCGGTGATCGAAGATGGCGACACCGTCTATGTCGGCTGGACAAAGGATGTTCAGGCCGCTCTGGTTTAAAACTCCTCAGGCATTTTTGAGGCTGGCCCTTTGCGTGCCGAAACCCAATACCAGACGGCACCGACCGGGCTGCCGATTGAGACAATCCATGGCGCGAATTCACCATACTTTACAATGCCAGCCCCAAGTAAGTGGATACTAAAGAACTGGATATTGATCATGCCGTTTTCGAAGTTGATCAACTCGAAGGCAAATTTCCCAGTCGACCAATTGAAATCAAACCCCCAGAGCCCGACCAGGATGAAGGGGATCCAGAGATATTTCCGTTTTACCTTCTTGTTCAGCAGACAGAAGACGGCAGTTGCCAGTAGAAACAGCGGATTGGCGATGAGAAGGAAACCGACGATATAGTGGAAGACGCTTTTGCCTTTAAGGCTCAAGTCATGGATCTGGCTTGGCGGCGATTCGAATTGGTTGATATGAATGTAGGTGAGAAAACAGCATTCACTTTCGTGAGGAAACAGGACGAGGATGACCTGAGCGAATGTGTCATCTCTCCCTCCGATCTCGTAGACGAGCGCTCGACCGGTTGGGGCATCAGGTTGATCCGGAATGATCCGGACTTCGGAATAAAACAGCTCGAAGCGATCGGGCGCATCAGGCAAATAGGTGAAGGCGTCTCGCAGACCTGCAGGAAATTTTTCAAGTTGTTCCTCGGTGGCAAGTGGGTACGAAAGCTCAAGGATACCGTCAGCGTCTTCGAGAAGGATGTGCTCAAGAATGATGTCAGCGGTTTCTTCAAACCGAGGGTCGTCGAGAGCCGCTCTTGGATCATGCTCTAGCGAGCAGGACGTGACGCAAAGCAAGCCAATCAGTCCGGCAAGACAACGCAGCAAAAGTTTCACCCGATAACTTCCCCATTCCAATCCGTAGGACACTAGGCGCGAATTGGTGGTGAAGTTCAATAGCAGATGGAAGTTTATGCCCTGATCAGCTCGTGAATGCCTTTGAGAGTAGTGAGGAGGCCTTCGGCGGCGTCGAGAGGCAGGCAGGATGGGCCATCGCAGAGCGCCTTGTCCGGGTCTGTGTGGAATTCGAGGAAGACGCCATCTGCGCCTGCGGCCACTGCAGACTTCGCGATGACAGCTACACCTTCGCGGCGACCACCAGTCGAGCCGCCTGAGGTGCGCGGATCGGCGCCCGGAAGCTGCACGGCATGGGTCGCGTCGATGGTGACCGGCACGCCCAGATCTTTCATGCCCTGAATGCCGAGCATATCCACGACGAGATTGTTATAGCCAAAACTGACGCCGCGCTCGCACAGAAGGGTCGGATTTTTGGTGGTGACTTCGCCAACCTTGGAGATGATGTTTTTCACATCCCACGGCGCGAGGAATTGCGGCTTCTTGACGTGGAGCCAGCCGCCAGCTGCTTCAACGGCTTTGGCGCCCGCGACAACAAGGTCGGTCTGGCGTGCGAGGAAAGCCGGGACCTGAACGACTTCGGCAACTTCTGAAACCGGCACGGCCTGATCAATCTCGTGATAATCGGTGACGACCGGCACGCCGAGTTCGGCTTTGACCTTGGAGAGGATTTTAAGCCCCTCTTCCATGCCGGGGCCGCGATAAGAGGTGATGGAGGAGCGGTTCGCCTTATCGAAGCTGGCCTTGAAAATGTAAGGCAGGCCGATTTTTTCACAGACCGCTTTCAGGTGATGGCCAACGTTCAGAGCGAGGGCTTCGTCTTCGAGCACATTCAGGCCCGCCATAACGACAAGCGGATGGCCTTCGCCAATAGTGATGCCGTATTTCTCGAGTGTCAGCGGGGAGGTCATGTCGGTCAGCCTGTGTGTGTTGATATGACGGAGGCAATGCCTCAAATTGGGCGCGAGGTGAAGAGCTTAACCTGCGGCCAGCTGTTCAAGAGCCGCGAGAGCCTCTTCTGCACGGTCTTCGGGTACGAAAATATGGTCGTGATGGAAGGCGGCCACCGGATTGACGGAAATGCCGAGTTCCGCCAGCCGCGAGGCGATTGCCGCCATGAAGCCGATCGCTTCAAGTGAAGAATCCACGCTGAGAGTGATCATTCTGCTGGGATAGGTGTAGGGGAAGCTGTGCGCCTCGGCTTCACCACGCGTCATGATCAGGGTGGTGCCTTCGGTTTCCCTGAACTGCATTTTGGGTCTGATTGCGACGTGTTGGATGTCTCGGGTCGTTGTGACGAAGACATAAGTGTCCCAATGCAGCTCGGGCTTCATTTCGGCCAGCAGGTCATTGAGATCGGTTTTTCCGGGCATGGGGCTCTCCGGGGGTTGGCTTGGTCAGGTGCGCCAGAAAGATGGTGTCAGGACCACAAAAAGGGTCAGAAGTTCCAGCCGTCCGAATACCATTGAAATCGAACACACCCATTTTGCAAAGGTCGGAATGGACTGAAATGTGCCGGACGGTCCGAAAATATCGCCCAGACCCGGTCCGACGTTTGAAATTGAAGTCGCTGCTGCGGAGAGTGCCGAAATAGCATCCAGGCCCGTGAGCGACAGAAGTGCTGCCGCGACTGAAAAGGTCAACAGGTAAAGAAAGGTGAATGTCATGATGGATTGAAGCACGTCGTCTCTGACCGGGCGACCGCCATACCGGACCATCAGTACGCGGTTCGGGCTGAGCATTTGACGGGTATAGGTCCACATTGTGCGAAGGATGATTTCGACGCGGAAAATGTTCATCCCACAGGCCGCTGATCCGGCGCACCCGCCGACAAACATGAGCGTAAAAAAGACCAGTTCAGGCAGGCTGCCCCACTGGCCGTAATCCGTTGAGGCGTAGCCGGTGCCCGTGATCACCGAGATCACGCTGAACATGGTGTCGCGTAACAGGTGTTCATCATGGCGAATGAAATAGGTTTGCGGATGATAGCGGACGCACAGATAGAGTATGACCACGGCGATGATGACGACACCCAGAAAGAAGCGCGGCTGTGGATCGCGCAAGAGCGAGGAATAGTTGCCGTGGAACATCATCACCATGGTGGTGAAGGGAAGACCTGCGACAAACATGAAGATGATGGCGACTTCGATAACGCGGGTATCGGCGAATTTCCCCATGGACTGATCCGAGGTGGAATAGCCGCCCGCAGCCATGGTCGTCATGGAATGATTGATCGCGTCAAACAAATCCATCCCCGCGATCATGTAGCAGATCGCGCAGACGATGGTGAGCGCCAGGTAAAGCCAGGTGATCTGTTTGGCGATTTCGGTCACACGCGGCAGCATCTTGTCCGAGACGTCCGAAGATTCAGCGTGGAAAAGCTGCATACCACCAACGCGGAGCATTGGCAGAATGGCGATGGCCGTCACGATAATGCCGACCCCGCCAATCCACTGCAAAATCGAACGCCAGAGGAGGAGGCCTTTCTGTTCAGTGTCGAGGCCCGTCATGATGGTCGCGCCGGTTGTCGTCAGGCCTGAAACCGATTCAAAGAAGGCATCGGTGAATGTGAAACCGAGCGCGAGGAATGGCGTTGCCGCTGCCAGAGGCAGGACGAACCAGACCAGAGTGGTCAGCAGGAAAGCCTCGCGCGTGCCCGTCTGTTGTTCGCTTCGCCCTGCCGCAATGGCCATGACGCCACCGATTCCGAGGAGCAGAAAACCAGTGAGTCCGAAAACGCCCCAGCTCTCTGCATTGGTGAAAAAGTCGACAATTGCGCAGGGCACCATCGCGCCGCCAGTCAGCATAAGCAGAATGCCGAGAGCAGACAGGATGGGCTGAAATCTCATTCTGTCAGCTCAGTTCCGACGGGCCGTTTCATACGGACTATCCAGCGAGAATGCCGGTATCGTGACATCGAATTCTTCACCGTCATCGCGTCGCATCATATAGGAGCCAGACATCATCCCTGAGGGCTCTGACAGTGGGCAGCCACTGACATAAAAATAGGTTTCGCCAGATGTGAGGACGGGTTGCTCCCCGACAACGCCTTCGCCATCGACGATCTGACGGCGGCCAGCGGAATCAGTGATTTCCCAGTGTCGTTTCAGGAGCTGGATTGTCTGGTCTGCGTTGTTCTCGATCTGGACGGCATAGCGCCAGAGATACCGGCGCCGGGCCGGATCTGACTCATCGTCCAGATATTCGGGATAGACGCGAACCATAACACCCCACGTTTCCTGAGCATAAGGAAAGCTGTCACTATCCATCAACCTGCAGCCTTGTCCAATGCGTTGAGTACATCATCAGTCAGGTCGTCTGCATCTTCCAGGCCAACAGAGAAACGGACCCAGCTATCATCCAGCCCCATGGATGCGCGTTCTTCAGGTGAGAGCGCGCGGTGCGTTGTCGTGGCCGGATGGCAGGCCAGTGACTTGGCGTCGCCCAGATTGTTCGAAATGCTCACCAGATTTAGCTCATTCAGGAAGCGGAAAGCGGCGGGTTTGCCGCCTTCGAGAGACAAGGCAATCAGGCTGCCGCCGCCTTTCATCTGGCGTGAGTGGACATCATAGTGTGGATGATCCTTGCGGCCCGGATAGCGAAGCTCACGGATGGCAGGATGTGCTGCCATGGCATCTGCAAGTGTTTCGGCTGTCTGTGTCTGACGTTCGACACGGACTTCGAGGCTTTCCAGTCCCTTGAGGATGACCCAGGCATTAAACGGCGAGATGGATGGGCCAGAATGACGGATGAATGGATCGATGATTTCTTCCATATCCTTCTTCGGACCAAGAATTGCGCCTGCAAGAACGCGTCCGCCGCCATCCATGTGTTTTGTCGCGGAATAGAAAACCCAATCTGCGCCAAGTTCGAACGGGCTCTGCATGATCGGAGAAGCGAATGCGTTGTCGACGATCAGCTGAGCACCTGCCTTGTGGGCGAGCTCTGCGACGACGCGGATATCAACGGCATCGAGAAGCGGATTGGCGGGGCTTTCGACCAGAACGAGCTTGGCTGGACGTGACAGCGCCTTTTCCCAGGCTTCCAGGTCCATGCCATCAACGAACTCGGTCTCAACACCGTATTTCGGCAATTGGTTCGCCAGAAGCCAGCGACATGAGCCAAACAGGGCACTGGCGCCAACGACGCGGTCGCCTTTCTGAAGCGGCGCTGTCAGAATTGCATTCATCGCACCCATGCCGGATGCCATGGCCCGACAGGATTCTGCGCCTTCGAGAAGACGGAGGCGTTCTTCCAACATGGCGACAGTCGGATTGTTATAGCGGGAATAGACATACCCTGGAATGTCGCCAGCCATGCGGGCTTCGGCCTGTTCTGCCGAATCATAGACGTACCCAGAGGTCAGGATTAGCGCTTCGCTCGTTTCCTGCCATTCAGTGCGTTCGGTGCCGCCATGCACAAGATTGGTCGCTTTGCGGTACTGTTTTGGCGTGCCGGATCCATCTGCGCTCATAATTTAGCCTTTTCAAACATGAGAGCGGGGGCTTAGAGACTTGTCTTGGCCTTCGTCAAGGTGAAGGTTGTAACTGCTTTAATACATTTGAGTCGGACACCAAAGGGTGCAGACTCATTTCCTTTGTTGTGGTGGACCCAGTGCGTTTTTCAGACGGCATACTTGCAGATCACCAGATCGAGACCCTGATTCAGTCAGGCGGGATTCTCGCGGAGGGCGGTCTTGCGCCGCTTCAGGTGCAGCCAGCAAGTATCGACCTCCGGCTTGGAGAAACTGCCTATCGCATCCGAGCCAGCTTTCTGCCCAATGGGCGGAAAGTTGCTGATTGCCTGACAGATGATCTGGTGATGCACAAGATCGATTTGCGCGAAGGAGCTGTTCTGGAAACTGGCTGCGTCTATCTTGTGCCATTACAGGAGCGGATTGCCCTGCCAGCAGGCCTGACGGCTTCAGCCAATCCGAAAAGTTCGACAGGACGGATTGATGTGTTCGTCAGACTGGTGGCGGATGGCGTGTCACGATTTGACGGCGTGCCTGAAGGGTATGATGGCCCGCTGTACGCGGAGGTCAGTCCGCGGTCCTTTTCAATTTTGGCGCGCCCGGGCGACCGTCTGCTTCAGATGCGTTTCAGAAGCGGGCCGCTGCGCGTTACGGAAACGCTCGATTTTTCAGTTCATCTTGAGGGACTGGAAAACGGGTTGATTGGCTACCGCGCCAGTCGGCACTCACGAGTTGTTGATCTTGCAAATGTGGGACGGCATCCGATGCAGGATTTCTGGGAGCCGATGTCGGCCCGTCAGGGCCAGCTCGTTCTTGATCCGGGGGAGTTCTATATTCTGGCGTCCAATGAGTTTGTGACAATCCCGAAGGACCGCGCGGCCGAAATGGCTCCAATCGCGCCAGATCTCGGTGAGTTTCGCGCGCATTATGCCGGGTTCTTTGACCCCGGGTTTGGATGCGATGGCATTAAGGGGCGGGCAGTTCTGGAGGTGCGTGGTCGCGATGTGCCATTCATTCTGGAGCATGGTCAGCCAGTAGGGCGGCTGGTCTATGAGGCCATGTCAGAAGTGCCGAAATCCCCTTACGGTGGACAGGGGTCCAATTATCAGGGGCAGGGTTTGAAGCTGTCCAAGCACTTTTCTGTCTGAATTCAGAGTTCAGATTTGTCTGAAGCGATCGCCTGAACATGGTTATAAATTTTGTGAGGCTCTCCCTGTGCGGGAAGAATTCTGAGCCTTAAGACTTGGTTTGTCGCCTGAATGTGTGTACCTCTATCGGGCTGGGACGCACAATCAAGGGGACATGATATGACCAACTTCTATGGAACGGTCGCTGACAACACCTTTAATGGTGATGACGGTTACGACTATTTTTACGACGATCAGGGCGGCGATGATATCTACAACGCAGCCGGTGGTAATGACTATTTGTACTGGCGCCGCGACGCGGACAACGCGGCAGCAACTAGCCTCGAAGCCTATGGCGAAGATGGCGATGATGATTTCTATGTTTATTGGTACAATGGTGCCGGCGCGATTGATGCTCTGCTGAATGGCGGGGGCGGAAACGACGAGTTTTTCGTTTATCAGGGCAATTATTACGGCAACAATCCAGGCAATCTGGTGACGGTGAAGGCCGGTGCCGGAAATGATTTTCTGGAACTCTATATGGGTGCAGACTATCGAATCTGGCTGGGCGGCGGACAGGATATCGTCAAGCTGTTCAATCAGGGTGATAATTTCGACCGTATCATTTTCAACGATTTCGAGACGGGTGCAGGCGGTGATGTCATCCGGATGGATTTCTTCCTGTCCAGATATCTGGATGGCTGGAACGGCAATGTGAACCCATTCGGGGTTGGGCCCGGCTTCCTGAATATCCGACAAGATGGCGCTGATACGATTGTCGAGCTCGACCGCGATGGTGGCGGCAATAGTTTTGTCGACTTCATGGTTTTCAAGAATACAGATGTTGGCGACATCACGACTGACAATTTCTATGGAATTGATCCATCAGGTGCTGCTCTGAGTGGGATCATCCAGAACGGCACTTCCGACCGTGATGAGATGGAAGGCACGACGCGGGGGGATACGCTTCGTGGTCTTGACGGCAATGATAACATTCGAGACGCCAATGGTGGCGACGACTCTATCTTTGGCGGAAACGGCGCGGACTATATTCTGGTTGAACGTGGTGACTGGATTCCGCTCGATTCGACTGTGGAGCTCAATGGCCAGAATGATGGTGATAGCATATATGGTTACTGGTATGGTGGCGGCGGTCTGGATCTGACGATCGATGCCGGCAATGGCAATGACTATGTTCGGGTGGAGTATTACCAGCACGAAACCAACGCGCACAATGCCCTCGATATTGATCTGGGGTCAGGTGATGACCGGCTCAGGCTCATGCATAACTCGCTTACCACCATTACACTTGGTGATGGGCAAGATGAGGTCGAAATCGCTTCGAACGTCACTGGTGATCTTGAGCGCATCATTTTTTCAGACTTCGATCCCGGCACGGTGGCTTCCGGCGTCGGTACACAAGGCACTGATGGCGATTACATCATCTGGGAAGACTTCCTGCTGAACTATCTTGTCGGCTGGGACGGGGTTGTTAATCCGTTTGATGAGTCGGCTGACTTCCTTTGGCTTCATCAGTCTGGTGCCGACACGGTTCTCAAAATTGATGTCGATGGTGGCGGTGATAGCTGGGAAGTGTTCATGGTCTTCCAGAACACCACGGCCAGCGACTTCACCGGGGACAATTTTGATGGGATTGATCCTGATGGGACGCCGCTGATTGGTCTGGATTACACGGGTACAGATGGCAATAACTATATCGAGGGCACGGCGCGTGACGACATTGTTCGTCTTCTAGACGGCAACGACACTTACTACGATTATGTCGGCGGCAACGATACGGCTTATGGTGGTCTCGGCGACGACCAGCTGAATTTCCGACGTTATGCAGACAATGTCCGTGACTCTGTCATCTTCGCCAGTGGCGCATCCGGTATGGATGGTTTCGATCTGTACTGGTATGGCGGCGCAGCCGTTGATGCGACGTTCGAGGGCGGCGGCGATGATGACGACTTCTACATCTGGTTTGACCAGAATGTCATGAATGCCGACAACCTGGTCGAAATTGATGCAGGCGGCGGTGATGACCATATCTTCCTGCGATACAATTCAGCAGTTCGTCTGACGCTCGGCCCTGGGCAGGATCATGTTCAATACGATCAGAACATGACCGGTGACCTGGAAATCGTGACCTATTACGATTTCGAGACCGGAGCATCGGGCGATACGATAGACTTCTTCTATCTACTTTATAACGTGCTCGAAGACTGGAACGGACAGGGCAACCCGTTCGATGAGGACGAAGGCTTTATGCGTCTCCGCCAGAACGGCGCAAATACTGTCATGCAGATGGATTATGACGGCGGTGGTGATGATTATCAGACAATCGCCGTTTTCCGGGACACCACTCTGGGTGACTTCACTTCTGAAAACTTCTCAGGCATTGACCCAGATGGTGTGGGGATGCCTGACCCGCTCGATATTCGTGGCGGTGATGCTATCGACTATCTCTATGGTTATGGCCTTGGTGATCAATTGCGTGGCCTGGGCGGGAATGATGTCATTCAGGATGCGCGAGGGGGTGACGACCGTCTGTATGGCGGTGACGGCGATGACACCATTACCGCCACTCGCTATGATTATCACGACATTCAGAACACGATTCAGATGTTCGGCCAGGAAGGCGACGACTATCTGAGAATGGACTGGAATGGTGGTGCTGCACCTATCGTTACCATGAATGGTGGCAACGGTAATGACGAGATCAACATCGATTATGATCAGAATGTGACTGCGCCTGGTGGCGCTGTGACCGTGATTGCAGGTGAAGGCGATGATATCGTCTATGCGCGCCACAATACTCAGGTGACGATGACGCTTGGAGCTGGCCAGGACTGGGTCGAACTTGACCAGTATCTGTCGGGTAATATTGAACGGATCCTGATCAACGATCTCGATCCAGGCAGCACCGGCGACGTGATTTCGTTTGAATCATTCCTCTCAAGTTATCTGATCGGGTGGGACAATGAGATCAATCCGTTTGATCCGTCTGCTGGCTTCCTCTCCATGGTCGAAACGGCAACCAGTGTCATCATCAAGATGGACCAGGATGGCGGCGGTGATGACTACCGTAACCTGTTCGTTCTTCGGAACGTCACAGCAGCCCAGCTAACCGCCGATAATTTTGACGGCATTGACCCGCATGGCGGCCCATTGCCGGGCCTTGACTATTACGGCACGGAAAACGCGGATACGGTTTACGGCACAGGCCGTAGCGACACGATCCGTGGTCTTGGCGGTAATGACTATATTCAGGATTATAACGGCGGAGATGATAATTTCCTGGGCGGCGACGGCGATGACCGTATTTACGCCCGACGGAATTTCGACGATGCGGCGTCAACTGTCATGCTCCAGGGACAAAACGACGACGATTATCTGTCATTCAACTGGTATGGTGGAAATGCCATCGAGCTGATCATGAATGGCGGCACTGGCAATGATGAGTTGTACCTCTATTTCTATCAAAACTACGATATCGCCGAAAGCTCCATAACGATTGACCTCGGAAGTGGGGACGATTTTGTGACCATGAACTGGGATGCTCAGGTCAATCTGACTCTGGGTTCCGGTCAGGACACGATTTTGTTCGATAACTATTTTTACGGAACGGTCGAGCGCATTATCGTTGAAGACTTTGACCCAGGTACGGTCACTGCAGCAGGCACTGACGGCGACGTCTTCATGATGGACGAAATGCTGTTTGACTATCTCGATGGCTGGAATGGAAATGTGAATCCGTTCGGAGCCGGACCAGGATTTTTGTCACTCGTCCAGTCTGGAACGAATGTGACTTTGCGGATGGACCAAGATGGTGGCGGCGATAGCTGGGAGATTCTGGCTGTCTTCAGGAATGCAACACTCGCTGACTTCACGGCTGAAAACTTCTACGGACTAGACCCGACGGGCGGTGCGCTATCCGGCGTCGATCTGACTGGTACGGTTGACCGTGATGAGTTTCGTGGAACCGCGCGCGATGACATTATGCGGGGCCTTGCCGGGAACGATTATATCGTTGACTACACATCGGGATCGGACACGATTTTCGGCGGTGATGGCGGCGACACGATCGACATTTACCGCGGGTCCAGCAGTGTGCTCCAATCGGATCTCGATCTGAATGGTCAGGACGGAAACGATAATATTTACATTGATGACTATTCTTCAGGTAATGTGAATGCGGATGTCGATGCTGGCGCGGATGACGACTATGTGGCGTTCTATCAGAGCCAGTCGACTGTCTCCTCTAGTGGGACTTTTGATTTTGATCTGGGATCTGGAGATGACTTCCTGTTCCTCTCTCACAACACGACAGGTGTGACGATCACGACGGGTACCGGTGTGGATGAGGTTCGCTTTAATCCATATATGAACTATACGATTGAGACGGTCACCATTACTGACTTCACGACCGGTGCAGGTGGTGATCTGGTCAACATCGACTACCTGATCAGTAACTACATCGATGGATATGATGGCGTGACGAATCCGTTCGATGCAGCAGCCGGCTATTTCGAACTGGTCCAGTCCGGGTCGGATGTTATTCTTCGTATTGATGAAGACGGCGGCGCTGACGGATTTACCGACCTTGTCGTGTTTGAAAACACGACGCTGGGTAACTTTATTGCCGAAAACTTCAACGGTCTTGACCCAACGGGCGTGTCTTCAGTTGGTGGAGCCAACACAGTCGACGCGAACGGAAAACTGATTGCAGACGTGGAGCCAGATGCGCTGGCAGCCTTCTTCGGCGAGGAGGACAGCCCTCTGATACCGACAATGGATCTTGCGCATGCTGATGCATTTGGTCTGATGGGATAGAGTGTCTGCCCTTGTAGGCAGATGTCTGATCTGAATTTGAAAAGACCGGAAGACGAGCTTCCGGTCTTTTTTGTATCTGGTGACGGTCTCACAGATGACGTGAAGTTGTGGGAAAAGGGTGCGCACCATGTTATGATAGCCACATGAGCTATGATGTCGGTTCCGGTGAGTTGGTGTTGTGCGTGAATGCCGCGCCGAACCACGTTACGGGCGAGCCCGTACCGCTGGTCGCTGGTGAGACCTACACCGTCTATTATGTCTTTCCCTTCGTCTGTCCCTGCGGACGCTCGGATGCGCTAATCGATGTCGGCGTCGGCTTTGCCTGGTGCCAGTCGCGCTTTCGCCTGCTCAAAAAGCCCAAGGCAAAAGAAAAGCGCCGCAAGGTCACGGCGCCGAAAGAGTTGGAAAAGGTGTGATCGTCAGCCTTTTACGACGACGCCGATCCAGCCAAGGCCATCATAGCCTTCATAGCCGAGGGTTTCAGCGAAATAGACGGTCTTGTTTCCGTCTTTATAGCTGCCCATGCGGTCTGAACCGCGTCTCAGGTCAAAAGGTTGATTGACGCCCTGATTATCAGAGGAAGCGATACAATAGTGATCGCGATTCAGAAGAAGTACGCGCGTATCAGCCCATTCAGCTTTGGTGAATGGCGGCTCGACTTCGACGACTGACTGGCCCTGTTCTTTCCAATTGAAGTGAACGCCCAGCACGCCGAGCACTTTGCCTGTGCGCTGGCCGCCTTCGCGTACCGCTGTCGCATAGGTGAGAACCGCATCGTCATCATAATCGGCGCTTCGATAAACGCGGCTGACGAAATAATCATCGCCAGAATTTGTATTGAGCGCTCCTTCAAACCAGCGCTCGTCAGTCATTTTGCGGCCGATTGCAGAGCGCATGGCTGGATTAGCTGCGCCGAAGAGATAGCCCTCCGCGTCGATCAGCACGAGATCTCGATAGACAGTGTAATAGCGATGGATAACTCCCAGACGATCGCTCGCATGGCGCTTGGCTGTCTGATCATCGGGGTTAGCCAGTCCCTGCCAGAATGCAGAGTCAGTTGCCCACCAGCGGACATCGGCAGTGCGTTCAAAAAGGTTGCGGACGATCAACTGAACCGTAGAGAGCGCAACGTCTTTAAGGCGCTGATCACCCAGCTTTTCAGCAACGACAACGCATTGTTCAAGCGGAGGGACAACACTTTGCTCAAACTTTTCTGCTGCATGCTTGGCCTGATCGGCCAGAGCTTTCACTTCGCCCGCGACGACCTCAAAACCCTTGCCAGCGGCACCAACACGCGCGGCTTCAATCGTGGCGTTGAGGGCCAGCAAACGTGTGCGGTCCGAGATTTCGCGGTTTTGCTTCGAAAAGCCGAAGACGGACTGCCGCAATGCTTCTAGGCTATCGGACATATTTTCGTCGCCAGAAGCTTCTTTTGAATTTGTGTTTGAAACCATGGTGCGATTGACAAATCGCGACGCAGATTGCGCTACAGCTGACATGAATACATTTCCCCAATCCAGTTCGCGGAAACATACCGTATAAAATGCTGAATTTTACTTAATGAGATCTCGAGGCGTGCCAGAATGTCGCAATTGAGAACTGATGTTTACTTATGACGCAGTGGGTTGGTCAGGTATTCGATGCCATTTTTGCAGTAAACATGTTTGACTGGGGCGCAAAATGCAAAGGCCGGACGCATGTTTTGCGACCGGCCTCTGATCATTTCTTTGAACTGGTGAGTTATTGCAGGTTCAACAGGTCTGCATCGCCGCCCTGAGCCGCCGTATTGACTGTGACCACCCGTTCGACAGCAAAACGCTGGAGATAGTGAGGGCCACCAGCTTTTGGTCCCGTGCCTGACAAGCCTTCGCCGCCAAACGGTTGAACGCCCACAACTGCGCCTGTCATGGACCGGTTCACGTAAGTATTGCCGACTTTGACTTTGGCGCGGACTTCTTTGGCGAAAGTTTCAAGTCGCGAGTGAATTCCCAGAGTGAGGCCATAGCCTTTGGCGTTCAGTTTTTCGCATACCTTGTCCATGCGGTCAGGATCGTAACGGACAACATGCAAGACCGGGCCAAATGTTTCTCGCTTCAGGGACTCGATCGATTTCATTTCAATCAGCGTCGGCGCGAAGAAGGTATGGCCTTCGGGAAGGTCTGGCATGTGAGGCCGGTGCAGGATGCGACCGGATTTATCGAGCGAGTTCAGGTGTTCCGAGAGCGTGTCCCGCGCATCAGAATCAATGACAGGTCCCATGTCGGTAGATGGCAATGCCGGATCGCCAACGCACAGGGCGTCCATCGCTCCTTTAATGCCTTCAATGAGCATGTCAGCCGTATCGTCAGGCAGGAACGCGATCCGAAGCGCTGAACAGCGCTGACCGGCAGACCCAAAGGCAGAATAAACGACGTCATCAATAACCTGTTCCCGCAGTGCGGTCGTATCGATGAACATGGCGTTCATACCGCCCGTCTCTGCGATGAGCGGCAGGATAGCGCCTTCGCGATTGGCAAGCGTCTGATGGATCATTCGGGCAACTTCAGTTGATCCCGTAAAGCAAACGCCGGCCAGATCTTCATGTTGCGTGAGCGGAGCGCCAATTGTGCCGCCATCCCCAGGGAGAAGGTGAAGCACGTCTTTTGGCAGCCCTGCTTTTTGAAACAGTTTCACGGCTTCAAACGCTGTGATCGAGGTCTGTTCAGCAGGCTTGGCGATGACGGCATTGCCTGCGGCGAGCGCGGCCGCCAGCTGACCTGTGAAAATGGCGAGCGGAAAGTTCCACGGCGAAATACACACGAACACGCCGCGGCCATGAAGGCTGAGATGGTTTGTTTCGCCCGTTGGTCCTGGTAAGCGGACCGGCTGGTTGAAGTGAGTTTCGGCTTCATGCGCATAGTAGCGGCAAAAGTCGACAGCCTCACGGACCTCCGCGACACCATCGGCCAGGGTTTTCCCGCCCTCGCGCGACATGATGGCAATCAGACGTTCCATATTGTCTTCAAGGGCCTGACCCATGCCGCGGAGAATATCCGCGCGCTTCACGCCGCCTTGTTCATTCCAGCCTGGCTGGGCTTTCTTGGCGACCTCAAAGGCCTTGGTGATGTCTTTCTTGTCCGCCCACTTTACGGTTCCGACCACGTTGGAGTGGTCATGAGGACAACGGACTTTCTCCCCGCCGCTAGTGCTTTCCTTGCCATTGATAATTGGGCCTGCAGCGAGGGCTTTTCCGCTGTCCAGGGATTTAACGGCATTGGCGATGGCTTCACGGGAAGTTGCCTGCGTGAGATCGAGGCCAGCAGAGTTCCGACGATCTCCCCCATATAGAGCGCCAGGGCGCGGGATACGCGGATGACGCTTCTGACCTGCTTCCAGCTTGGAGATACCGTCATAGACGACGTCTTCGACAGGAACATCAGGGTCCAGGAAGGTGTTGACGAAGGAGGAGTTGGCGCCGTTTTCGAGTAGGCGACGTACCAGATAGGGCAGGAGGTCGCGATGGCGTCCTACCGGTGCATAGACCCGTACGCGATTGTTTTCACCAGCTGCGCGATAAAGCGCTTCGCCCATGCCGTGCAGGCGCTGGAATTCATAATTCTCAACACCGAGTTCTTCGGCGATCAGCCGAACCGAGGCGAGA
>NZUJ01000107.1 GCA_002701295.1 Ponticaulis sp.
AGACTGCGCAAAGGCTTCGGCCTCGCCGTCACCATCAATATCGGCAAACCCGGCGATCATGGAATTCCCGCGACCGATATTCTGAGAGGTATCGTTATCGGCACCGAACTGGACAATATGAGCCCGGTTCGCGCCTTTCATGATGTGATCGAGAATGCCGTCGCCATCTATATCGGCAAAGCCCAGAGACGTGCTGTCCGGGCGCGCCTCATTCGACGGAAGTGCGCCTGATGCGGGGTCATCGAGCCGGAAGAAACTCCCCGCTCCTGGCATCTGGAACAGCAGGTCTGACATGCCGGATTGGTCGAAGTCCCGAATGCTTGGCGACAACGCTATAATTTCAGCGGCTGTGCCAGCAAAATTCAAGACGCCGTTGACGATGAAGCCTTCATCGACGCTGCCGTCGCCATCAGCATCGCCCAGAAATATCGTATCCGTGCCGGTCGTATAGTATTTGATTTGAGACGTCCCATTCGCCGAAAAAGCAGACGTTCCAATGAACTCGCTATAATCAGTCATGATGATTTCACCGATCTCTAAATCGGTGATGACGTCGTTGACCATCTGGAACATGTTCATGATGAAGCTGTCGCGCCCCGTGCCGCCCGTGAGCGTATCGGTGCCCGCGCCACCATCAATCAGATCATCACCAACGCCGCCATTTATGGTATCGTCGCCGGACCAGCCGAATGCGATATCATTGCCATCCCCAAGCGAGATGTTGTCGCCGCGCGTCGTGCCAGTGACGAAATCATTCTCTGCGCCACCAATGATGTTGATGATTTCATTCGCGGAGAAGTCAGCAAAGCTGACCGAGGTGAAGTCCGACATGGTGCCATTGAGAAGGAGGTTCAGCGTGATCTGATCGGAAGCCTGGGCATTGTTCAGCTGGATGGTCTGGAAATCGAACTGTCCGGCATTCAAAGTCGCCGAATAACTCTCTGTAGTGCCCAGCTCGAAGGCGAGGGTTTCAATATTTCTGATGTCAGCCAGCGTCAGGTCGACATCAGTTTCGCTGCCAAAAAGCACGAGCGTGTCATTGTGAGAGCCGCCATCAAAATAGGAGAGGGGGGCGCCATCGGCGGTATCATAGCGAATGACATCATCGCCACCACCGCCCTCAATTCGGTCCGTGCCACCGCCGCCGCCGATGATGTCGTCGCCACCATTGCCATGAATTGTATTGTCGCCATCGGAGCCAATCAGGATGTCATGGCCTGAACCGGCGTTGATATTTTCTATGGAGACGAGGCTGGCAATGACGTCGCTCGACGCATAAAGGAAGCGATTGGTGATCAGATTGACGATATAGGCGTCTGTTTCGCTCTCATAGGAAAGCGTGTCATTGCCTTCGCCACCATCAAAATGTCCTGTTCTCGGAACAGTCCCGTTCTGAAAGAAACGGATGACATCGTCGCCCCCCATTCCCCAGACAGCATCGGAGCCAATTCCAGTGAAGATGGTGTCGTTCTGTGATGTTCCGGTCAGATAGTCATCATAAACGGAATCGAGAATGATGATCTCATCATTGCTGGTCCAGCCCGAGAAGCTGACATCTGAAAGGTCCACGGTGCCAGTCCGGCTGGTGATCCGAAGCGTCAACTGCTCCGAAGCCCGCTCCGAGGTCGTGGTCACATTGTCAAAGACGAAGGTTGGGTCCCTGAATGACAGGGTATAGGATCTGTTTTCACCCGTGCTGATTTCCAGTGTTTCCACGCTGGACAGCGTCGACCCCTCGAGATTGAGCGTCTCGGCATTTCCGAAAATGGACAGCGTATCATCGCCGCTTCCACCGTCGAATGTGCCGGTGAAATCTCCATCGTCGGTGAAATAGGACAGGCGATCAGCGCCGCCGCGGCCATAATAGTCATCAGAGCCTGTTGAACTCAGAAACCGGTTGTCACCATCGGTGCCGTAAAGGGTGTCGGTATAGTCAGAGCCGACAATGTTTTCGATGTTTGCAAGCGTGTCAGTGCCCCCGCCACCGGTGTCCTGGGCGGTTGTGAGGGCCAGGTCGACCGTGACGCTGGAGGTCGCGCTTTCATAGCTGATTGTGTCGGTACCTGAGCCGCCATCTATGACGTCAAATCCCGAACCGCCGGTAAGCCGGTCATCGCCGCCCATGCCATAAAGCACGTTGTCGCCGTCGCCACCGAATAGCTCGTCATCGCCTGTCGGCTGCTCGGCATTTACCTCGTGACCGGTGAGTGAAATATTCAGGATGAAGGATCTCGTGCTCGAGATCGGTGCAATTCCTGACCCACTGCTCTGTCCGACAACGATGTAATACTGCCCGCTCGCCGGTGTTGTGAATGAGTAATAGGAATCGAGGCTGTAAACACTGCCGCCACCGCCCTGAGAAATGGGCGCATCATCATTCGAAGCAATCAGATTGCCGCCTGCATCGCGGATTTCGATATAGCTGTCGAAGCTGCCACCACCGATACTGCCAAAGCCCCAGTCAATATCGACTGTGAGGGTCTCGTTTGAGCCCGCGGTGACGGCGTAATAGAGAAGGCTACCATTGCCGTGTCCGGCAATTGTGGTGTGCGGAACCGTTTCAGCGAGTGTAATGTCCGGGTTTTCACCGAGCGACCAGTTCGCACCATCAATGTTCAGCGCCGTCGCAATTGTGGCGCCTGCATCACTGGAGAGCCAGTAGCCGCTATGGTCTCCGAAGAGGATATCAAAGCCGCCATCACCATAGATATAACTGTTATCGGGATAGGGTTCGCTGTTAACTGAGACTCCCGGAACGGCGAAAATCATATCGTTTTCGTCGTCGCCGACATAGATGCCGTCCGCCACATAATAATCGCGTATCATAACGCCGTCCCCAGAAATTGCCCTCGGATGGATTTCATTATTTTCCCAACCTTTGGGGGTAATCTCTAAGGAGAAGAGGTTAAGGTTACGCTATAAGCGCTTGTACAAATTAAAATTTTTGACTTTTGAGCGTGTATAAGCATGCGTGAGCGCTAACACGCGGAGCGACTTATGTTGGAGTTAAACCAGCTATACCAGACCGCTGTTGCGGTTGGTCATCGGACCGATATTACAAGAATTCCGGGGCTAAGCGAAGGCTCAAGCCCAGCCATCGAAGACGATGTCGGCAGCATGGGGCCGCGCCGTCTCACCGGAGGTGTCAGTCTCTGAGAAAGTCGTTTCCAGAGGGTCTGGGTGCATTGAACCTACTGAGCCGACGTCTGGCAGGTCCGGGATGAGACCAAGTGTGTCGACGCCATTGGCTGAGATGACGCCGGCGCCGTTAAGGCCGGTATCGAGGGAGATGGGAGATCCCGTTCCGCCTGAGAGGATGGAGAAAGCGCCTGTTGATCTGTCCGAGATCAGAATATCATCCAGACCATCGCCATCAAAATCGGCAATGTCGCGAACGTCGTGGTCGGCCATGTCTGTCAGCGTGTCGAAGGTTGAGAGATCACCTGAGTAATAGACGCGCCCATTGTCGTTGCTGAGACGGAAGAGGATGTCGTCCTGTCCGTCGCCATTGAGGTCGCCAATGGCTTCGTACTCGAAAGCAGACAGGTTCAGCACAGACTGGCTGGTGAGAGCTGAGGTGAGAAGGCTCCAATTGTCTGTCGCGTTCTCCCGGATCAGAATATCCTTCGCGCCGTCACCGTCGAAATCGCCTGCAGCGACAAGTGTGTGGAAAGCAAAACCAATAGAGGTTTCGGTGTCGAACGGCGTCGTCGCATCGCCTTCAAGGACGTAGAACGGATTCCCGCCACCACGTGTCGTCAGAAGATCATCGTCGCCGTCGCCGTCAAAGTCATCAATGGCGACCGTGTCATTGTTTTGTTTGCCGTACAGGGTCAGGCCGTCTGCATCCGTATAGATGCGTTTGGCACCATTCGGATTTTCGATCAGCGCATCGGTCACGCCATCGCCATTGAAGTCACCAAAGCCTTTGAGGGTTTGATCTGAAATCCGGAGATTGAGGATCGTGCCGAATTGATCATCGAGCAGGAAGAGGCGGTCGACATTCGGGTTTTTGGAGAGCGCAAAGGCCTCGGCCTCGCCATCGCCATCAATATCGCCGAACCCTTGCACAACCGAGTTCCCGCGGCCGATATTCTGCGATCCGGTGTTTTCGCCAGCATACTGAACGACGTGGGCACCGCTCGCGGCGACCATGACGTGATCGAGCGTGCCATCGCCATCAAGATCGGTCAGGCCGAGGGATGTGCTCCCCGGACGGCCTTCATTGGACGCCGATGCTCCGGTCGTCGGATCATCCAGCCGGAAGATGTTGCCCTGAGAGGGAAGCTGGAAAAGGAGGTCAGATGTGCCGGAAAGGTTGAAATCATCACCAGCTGATTTCGTGATATTTGCCGCTGATCCCGCCAGACCATGTTCACCGGTTAGCGTTATGCTCTCATCTGCAATCATATCGCCATCTGTGTCGGCAGACAGAACAGTGTTGCCGCCTGAGTGCGCGTATCGCAGCTCACCGGCGAGCCCGGAAAATGCCGCTGTGCCGATGAAACTGGCATAATTCGTTGTGATGAAGTCGCAGATGGTGAAGTCGGTGATCGTATCGCCATTCGCGTCACCTGAGAGCATCACGAAGCTGTCGTCGCCAGTCCCGCCGGTCAGTGTGTCGGCGTCAGCGCCGCCATTCAGTGTGTCATCACCATCGCCGCCGAAAAGTGCGTCAATCCCGTTCTGGCCGAACAGATCGTTGTCGCCTGCATTACCGTGAAGGACGTCGGCGCCATCACCGCCTAGAAGCTCGCTGTCAAAGGTAGAGAGTGGGTCGAGAATGAAGGTGTCATCGCCTGTACCACCCTGAAAATCGCCACCCTGCGCCAGGTCCGTTTTGCCCGTGAAGTTCGAGGTTCCGCCCGCATCGGAATGCCGGATGACGCCCCAGTTTTCGATGATATCGAAACTGGCTTCCATCAGGCCTGCAGAGATCGTCAGAGAGAAGCCGAGGCTGTCATTGAAGGTCTCGACACTGGTGATATTGAAAGTGCCCGAGATATCCGCATTTCCGGAAAGGATCAGCGTGTCGCTGTCATCTCCACCATCAATATGGAAGATGTTCGTGGAACTGGCTGACCGGATTTCAAAAAGGTCATCACCAGAATCGCCGTTCAAATACCAGATGGCGTTGCTGAGGTAAGACCAGATATCCAAATGGTCACTGCCCGGGCCGCCATACAGCACGTTGGTGGCGCCGCTCTCACTCGTAAAGAAATCGAAATAGTCGTCTCCTTGCTCACCAAACGCCGTATTGCTGCCTCCGCGAGAGTCCGCCAGAGTGTCATCTCCCCAGCCTCCGAAAAGCAAATCGCCGCCTTCACGGCCATACAGCGTATCGTTGCCGTTATAACCCCGGAGAAGATCATTGCCCTCCTCGCCATAGAGGGTGTTGTCTCCGGCCGAACCCTGAAGTGAGTCATCTCCGGTACCACCGTACATGTCGTTGTCGGTCACAGCATTCGGGTCGAGTATAACGACGTCATCTCCATCGCCGCCCCAGAATTCGCCCGTTGTGTTGGCGTCCATAATCCCGGTGAGATCGGTCGTTCCACCCGCAGCGGAATGGTAGAGATCGCCGAAGGATGCGATGTAAGAAAAATTCGCCTGAAGGAACCCTGCATCGATGGTGATGTCGTAGGTATTGCCATCGAAAATTTCCATGTTGGCGATGGTGGTGTTGGAATTCAGCAGAGAGACGGCGCCCTTGATTTCCAATGTGTCGGTGTCAGCGCCGCCATCGATCACCCAGCTGGGTGAGCCACTAACCGTCGATAGCTGAATGAGATCATCACCTGACCCACCATTCAGTGTCTCGGTAAACGTGCCGTCGGCATAAACTGTAAGCGTATCATCTCCGGCTTCACCATTCAGCGTGTCATTGCCGCTGGACCAGGTGTCCTGGAGCGTATCATCTCCGTCGCCACCGAAGAGCGTGTCGTCATCGTCTCCGCCATTCAGCAGGTCATTGCCGCCATAGCCATAGAGCGTGTCATCTCCATCGCCGCCGATCGCCGTATTTCGCGCACTGCCGCCGTGAAACGTGTCGTTTCCAGCATTGCCAAAGAAGTAGACAGATGATGTGGCGTCTGGGTCCAGAATGAAAATGTCGTCTCCGGAACCACCCTGAAACTGGTCGCCAGTCGTGAGGTTCATTACCCCTGTGAGGTCTGTAGTTCCGCCTGCATCAGTGTGATAAATCACCCCGAATTTATCGATAAAACCGAAGTTTGCTTCCAGGAATCCGGCTGTGGTCGTGATGGCCGCCTGAGCGACCAGGGTTTCGACATTCGTGATGGTTGAGAGGGTGAAATCTATCGCCTGATAGACCCGCACCTGATCTGTGTCTGCGCCACCGTCAATGATCCATGCCGTCGTTGCATCAGATTCATAGAGGTCAATGTAATCATTGCCTGTGCCGCCATTGATGGTTTTGGTTTCACCGGCATAGCCGCCAATCGTGATATAGTCATCACCAGCGTCACCATTGACCGTATCATCGCCACCATCGCGTTCGAAAATCGAGTCGCTGCCCTCGCCGCCATGGAAAGTGTCATCCCCCAGACCGCCATAGAGCTGATCATTTCCGTTCAGTCCGTAGAGCGTGTCATCGCCATCACCACCGTAAAGCTCGTCAAAATTTGCATGAGTGGCATAGAGCGTGTCATTCCCGCCATGGCCACGCATGATCACTTTATACAGTTTCGTCGGATCAAAGATGAAGGTGTCGTCGCCCGTGCCCCCGGTGAACCCCTGGCCTTGTACTGTAAGGGTCATTATACCGGTAAGGTCTGTGACACCGCCAGCATCCGAGTGCTGAATATAGTAGAAGCCCTCTATCCAGCTGAAATTGGTGTTCAGATAACCGCCATCCACAATAGGGGTGCGACCTGTAGCGTCGAGAGTTTCGACATTGGACAGCGTGACCTGGGTGCTGAAATTGACATTGGCGTAAAGTTTCACCGTATCCGTGTCGGCGCCGCCATCGATCACCCAGCTGCCGGTGTCGGTGTCCTGATAAAGGACGAACTCATCATCGCCATCGCCGCCATTCAGCGTTTTGGTCTCAGAAGCGCGAATATGAAAGATGAAGATATCATCGCCCGCGAGGCCGTCCGCTGTGTCATTCCCGCCTTCATCGTCGCGCAGCGTGTCATTGCCTGACGTGCCGGTGTAGGTGTCGTCGCCAGGGCTCCCATAGAGATCAATGCCGGGCCCCCATTGTGATAGCAGAAAGTCGTTCTCTGGCTGGAAGGGGCTGCGCTGTTTGCGAACTGGACTGGGCATAAGGCTCTCCGGTCATCACGTGCGGATGGCAGGCCGTGAGCCTGCGCATCATCTGTGACCGGTTATTCGAAATTCCGGAGCGCTTGGGTATGGGTGTTAGTACCCATTAGGCGACCAGAACGGTTCTGAACTGGTTCGTCACCCTTACACCCAACCGTCTATGAAAATGTCAGCCGCTGCGGTGTTGTGAGCTCCGTCCGCGAGTGAGCTTGTGTCAGTCCTGAGCTCAGCGATTCCAGCCTCGCTGATCGCTGGGAGTGTGCCAAGCAGGCCGAGCGTGTCGATGCCGTTTGCGGCGACCACGCTTGCGCCATCAAGGCCAGAGTCCAGCGCGACTGGCGCCCCTGTTCCACTCGAAAGGATCGAGAAGGCGCCGGTTGTACGGTCTGAAATCAGGATGTCATCGAGGCCATCGCCATTATAGTCGGCGATGTCGCGGATGTTCTGGCCAGACATGTCGGTGAGCGTGTCGAAGGTCGAAAGATCGCCTGAGTAATAAATCCGGCCATTATCATTGCCGAGACGGAAGAGAATGTCGTCCTCGCCGTCACCGTTGAAATCGCCAACGGCTTCATACTCGAAGGCCGCGAGGTTCAGAACAGACTGACTTGTCAGGCCTGAGGTGAGAAGGCTCCAATTTTCTGTAGCGTTTTCTCGGATGAGAATGTCTTTCGCACCATCGCCATCGAAATCACCTGCCGCAACAGCGGTATGGAAGCCAAAACCGATGCTTGTCTCGGTATCGAATGGCGAGGTTTCATCGCCTTCCAGAATGTAGAATGGATTGCCGCCACCGCGCGTGGTGAGAAGGTCGGCATCTCCGTCGCCGTCAAAGTCACCAATGGCAACTGTATCGTTGTTCCGCTTGCCATAGAGAACCATGCCATCTGCATCGGAATAAATCCGTTTTGCACCATTGGACGCTTCGATCAGCGCATCGGTCACGCCATCACCATCAAAGTCACCAAAGCCTTTGAGGGTCTGGTCGCTGATTGGAAGGCGGATCAGCGTCGCAAACTGATCATCCAATATGTAAAGCGCCGTATTGTTTGGATTGAAGGACTGGGCGAACGCCTCTGATGAGCCGTCGCCATCTACGTCCGCAAAGCCGAAAACAGTGTGTTTGCCGCGTCCAATATTGTCTGACGTTGAGTTTTCAGCTGCGTACTGCACGACGTGCGCGCCACTGGCCGCGACCATCACATGATCGAGCGTTCCATCTCCATCAAGGTCAGTCAGACCGAGAGATGTGCTCCCCGGGCGCCCCTCATTGGACGCAGTTGCGCCTGTTGCCGGATCATCAAGTCGAAAGATGTTGCCCTTAGAGGGCAGTTGGAAAAGGAGGTCAGATGTGCCTGAGAAATCAAAATCTCGATGGGGCAGGTAGGCGGGATCGCCAATAAGATAGTCAGGTGTGCCGGAGAAGGTCCAAAGGCCGTCGATTGTGAATGTTTCGTCGGCGATTCCGTCGCCATTAACATCCGCTTCGAAAATCGTCTCATCTGCGTAAAAGAAATATCGGAGTTGCGAAGCGCCGCCGTCCGTAAACTCTTGTGTGCCAATGAAGGATTGATAGTTGGTGATGAGGCGCTCTCTCGCTTCGAAATCAGCGACGAAATCGCCGTCGGCTTCTCCTGAGTTGATGACGAAGAGATCATTTCCTTCGCCCCCTTCGTAAGTGTCTGTCCCCAAACCGCCATTGAGCGTATCTCGCAGACCACCGCCTATCAGGTGATCGTCGCCAGCGCCCCCTTCGAGTATGTCGCGGCCGTGCATGCCAACAAGAAGGTTGTTGGTATCATCACCAATCATGACGTCGTCATGCTGTGATCCGACAACGTTTTCGATAGAGTCAATCTGATCGACATTGCCATAGCCGTCCTGAACGGTACGGGCGGAAATATTTGCAAGTTCCGGGTTGGCTGTAACGTAGACTGATGACGACAGGTTGGCGAGAATGCCGGACGGAGCGTCCTCATAATTAGCCGTGTCCACGCCTTCACCGCCTGAAATGTAGTCATTGCCTGACCCACCGCTGATGATGTCATCGCCGGCACGCCCGAGGAAACTCTGAGAGCCTTCCACCGTCGTGAATACGTCGCCAAACTGCGTGCCGTACAGAGCCGCAGTGCTACCGTCGACGCCCGAAATTGTGAGTCCGGTGGTCAGGTCAATTTCTGAACCATCGTCGAAAACGACTCGTTCGAAACGTTGGAAAATATCGGAATAGTTGACGCCGTTGATGTCTATTGAGCTGCCTGAAATAGTCACCTGCAATGTGCTTGGGTCGTCTTTATGGATCAGGATCAGATCGCGATCGTAACTGCCCCAAAAATTGAAGTAGATATTGAGATCATCTGCGGTGAGACCGCCAGTAACATAAAGCGTATCCGAGCCTTCGTTGGCGTATTCTGTGACTTCTTCGAATGCGTTGCCAGCCGAAACGAAATAGCTGTCATTGCCTTCATTGCCGTAGTTGATGTCTGAACCGGCACTTCCTAAGAGTATATCGTTGTCTGCCCCACCATGGAGGCGGTCATTGCCTTCGCCGCCATCGAGGATGTCGTCTCCGGCCTGGCCAAGCATGCTTTGGTTGCCAAGAACAGGTTTAAACACGTCGTCAAACTGCGTGCCGTAAAGGTTTTGTGTGCTGCCATCAACACCAACAATAGTGAGGCCGCCAGTAAGGTCGATTTCGGTTCCATCGTCGAAGAGAATGCGCTCATAACGCTGAAAAACGTCAGAATAGTTCGCGCCGTGGATGTTTACGACGCCGCCATCCAATATGATGTAAAGTTCTGAGGGCGTGTTCTTCAATGAGAAGATCAGATCGCTGGAAGTGCTGCCTGAAAAATTGAAGAAGAGATTGAAATCATCTGCGGTCAGGCCGCCAGTGATACGGATGGTGTCCTGACCACCATTGACGTCTTCGTAAAAGAACTCAGTCTGGTCACCTGATTTGGCAAAATAACGATCATCCCCGGCGCCACCCGTGCTGTGGTCTGTTCCGGCGCTTGAGCGGAGCTTATCATTTCCGTCTCCTCCATAGAGACGGTCAGTACCAATTCCGCCGTTGAGGTCGTCATCGCCTGCATATCCAAGCATGCTTTGGTCGCCCGACACGGGCTTTATGACGTCGTCGAATTGGGTTCCGTAGAGAGTCTGATCGCTGCCTTCGACACCGACGATGGTAAGTCCGCCGGTGAGATCAATTTCTGAGCCATCGTCAAATACAATGCGTTCAAATCGCTGGAAAATATCAGCATAGCTTACGCCATCAATGTCGACTGCTCCGCCCTCGAAAGAGATGTAAAGGTCAGACGATGTGTTCTTATGTGAGAGGATCAGATCGCGTGAATAACTGCTGAAAAAGCTGAAATAGAGATTGAAGTCGTCTGCAGTAAGGCCGCCAGTTATCCGTAATATATCGTATCCACCGTTGGCATCCTCGTAAATATATTCGGACTGGTCACCGAAGCGTACGAAGTAACGGTCATCCCCTGCGCCACCCGTGTTGTGATCCTGACCAAGACTGCCACGTAGAATATCGTCGCCATCTCCGCCGTTTAGTCGGTCTGTGCCCTGTCCGCCGTTGAGGTCGTCATCTCCTGCATAACCGAGCATGCTCTGGTCGCCCGACACGGGCTTGATGATGTCGTCAAATTGGGTGCCGTACAGGTTATGATCGCTCCCCTCTATGCCGACAATTGTGAGGCCGCCGGTAAGATCGATTTCGGAACCGTCATCAAAAATGATGCGCTCCACTCTCCGAAACAGGTCTGAGTAGCTGATGCCATCGATCTCTGTTGCATAGGCATCGACCACGATTGTGAGAGAGGATGGGTCATCTTTAAGGCTCATTCGCAGATCGCGGGTTGAGCTGCCGAAAAAGTAGAGGAAAAACGTGAAATCGTCAGCTGTTAAGCCACCTGTGATCCAGATCGTTTCGAAGCCATCGTCAATCTCCTCATAAATGTACTCACTTTGATTGCCTGGAGAGATAATGAAGGTGTCATTGCCTGCCTGACCTCGATCATTGTCTTGCCCCGGGCTACCGTATATGACGTCATCTCCGTCGCCGCCGTTGAGGTAGTCGCGACCATCGCCACCGTTGATTACATCGTCGCCTGCCAGGCCATTCATGACCTGATCGCCTGCCACAGGGGTGAAGACGTCGTCGAATTGCGTTCCGAAAAGATCCTGTTCACCGTCCGGATTATCAAAGCCGGTGATGGTCAGACCGCCTGAGAAGTCAATTTCAGAGCCATCATCGAAGATAATTTTTTCGAGTCGCAGGAAGAGATCCGAATAGCTTTCGCCATCTATATCAATCGGGCGAGCATTTGCGTGAATGTAAAACGTTGAAGGGTCATCCTTCAGATACATCCGCAATTCGCGAGTCGTGTTACCAAAGAAATGGAGATAGAACACGAAATCATCTGCGGTAACATCTCCACGTATTCGAATGATGTCATTGCCACCATCAATCTCTTCGTAAACGTACTCACCGTTGTCAGCGATGTCGAAAATATATCGATCATTCCCGGCGCCGCCAGTATTCTGATCCTGTCCCGGACTGCCGATGAAGCGGTCATTTCCGTCGCCGCCGTTGAGGCTGTCGTTTCCATCACCTCCATCCATTTCATCATTGCCAGAATAGGCAATTATCGTGTCGTTCCCTCCCAGGCCTTTGATCGTGTCATGAAAAACCTCGCCAGTATAATCATTGACGTCGAAGCCGTAGAGGCGCTCATCTGCATTTGTGCCTGTTACTGGGACACCATTGCGAAGGTCATATGTGACCCCACCGATTGTGACGTAAGTGAAGAAGTATCGGTAAGTTTTGTAGCTTCCGTAATCTTCGATGATGTAGTTGTCAGTTGCGCCGCACTGATCCAAAAACTCAAAACCGGTAATCAGGTAGCCGTCCTCGAAGTTGGCACTCTGAAAACCTTCGGTATCTCCATCGGCGTGCTGGAATGAAATGCTGAGACCACCATTCTGGTTTCCGACAAGCCGAACGCTGTCTGCGATAACGTCTTCTGCGAATTCAAACCCGACGAGTGTGTATGTCCACTCAATGCGAACAGTGTCATCTGGTAGATACTCGATGTCGGTTACGACTGCGTCGCTCCACAGCGGCTCTCCATATTTCTGCGCGATGAAATAACCGCGTTCAGCGCAATCCAAGCCAAATTCCCCATTTAGGCTGGTCTCTAGCCCGATTCCTGGCCGACCGAAGCGAGACGCTTCGAATGCAGAGCTTTGAATGGTCAATTCGCGTGAGATTTGCGTTGCTTCGACGTCGCTTTTATTGCACCCGCAATACTGACTGCTATTCACCGACTGTTTTTCTCGGACCCGGAATTCCGGCTCCACCGAGAAGCGAGTGAATTTGGCGTCCATTTTGAATCCCCGAGAATTTAAATTTCAATCTCAGATCAGCATTGTAGGAATCGCGCGTCAACTCAATTTCAGCGAGAATGGTAACGTTTTAGAAGCTATGAATTCGTGTGCGAACGTGCATAAAAAAAGCCGCTCAGACAGAGTCTGAACGGCTTGTTCGAGATACGTTTTGTGCCGCTATCAGGCGATGAATTTCATGCGCTTGTCGAAGGTGGACCAGACACCGTCATCGCCGTGCCAGTTACCTTCGGTTGCGCCTTTTGAGTATTCGGTTGCGCGGGCTTCGAAGAAGTTCGCGTGTTCCACGCCGTTCAGGATTTCTGTGAGCCACGGGATCGGGTGTTTTTCAACACCGAAGATTGGCTGCAGCTTGAGCTGACGCAGGCGCCAGTCAGCAATATAGCGGATATATTGCTGAATATCGTGAGGTGTCATGCCTTCGACTTCACCTGCCTCAAACGCGAGTTCAATGAACTTGTCTTCCAGCATCACAACTGTTCGGCAGCACTCGGTGATCCGCTCAGCGAGCTGATCATTCATGACGCCGGTTTCGTCACAGAAGGTATGGAAGAGCTTGATCATGCCTTCACAGTGCAGGCTCTCATCACGGACAGACCAGGTCACGATCTGGCCCATGCCCTTCATCTTGTTGAAGCGTGGGAAGTTCATCAGCATGGCGAAGCTGGCAAAGAGCTGAAGGCCTTCTGTGAAGCCGCCAAAGACTGCCATGGAGGTGGCAATGTCTTCATAGGTCTCTGTGCCGAACTGGCCAAGATAGTCATGCTTGGCGGCCATTTCCTCGTATTCCATGAAGGCTGAGAATTCGGAATCCGGCATGCCAATGGTTTCAAGGAGCAGGGCGTAAGCTGCGATGTGAATGGTCTCCATATTGGAGAAGCAGGCCAGCATCATGGACACCTCTGTCGGTTTGAACAGAGGCATATAGTGTTCCATATAGTTCGCGCCGACCTCGACATCAGACTGCGTGAAGAAACGGAAGATCTGGGTAAGGAGATTGCGCTCTTTGTCGTTGAGCTTCACTGCCCAGTCTTTACAGTCTTCACCGAGCGGCACTTCTTCCGGCATCCAGTGAACCTGTTGCTGCTTCTTCCACAGATCATACGCCCATGGGTAACGGAATGGCTTGTAAGCCCGAGAAGGAATTAAGAGCCCAGGTTTGTCTGTGATAATGCCGTCAGCCATGATCTGCTCCTGCGAGTCGCGTTTACTACCAGATATAGTGCGCCTGTTGCGGGATTGGCGCAAGTGATGGTGTGTCGCAGTTGAGGGTTTTCCACTGTTAACCATTTGGGTGTGGATAAGTTCGTGGCAGAACCTGGCATCAGGCTATCATATTTTGTGCAGAATTACTCGGCCATTTTTCGTTGTTCCTGAAACTGAACCTTGGCGAGCCAGCCAGAAGGTCCACCACGTCCACGCATGAAGGGCGTGTAGGACATCTCGACGTAGATCGGGTCGACCGTGAAATCGAACTCGTCTGCGCCGGGACGGCCAGAAACGGGTTCGAAGTCATACTTCTGATAGATTTCGACGTCCGGATCTTCGGTTGATTCATCCATCACCCAGTCATCGCCAAGACAGCTTGCGATCGTGTCTTTAACGCGATTGATTTCAGCGCGGGCCTCGGCTTCTTTTTCGTCTTTATTCAAAGAGCCCGGTGAACTGTAGAGATCGCACGAATAGGTATAAATATCGGCGCCGAACATGTTGCGCATGATGTTGATCTGACAGGTTTCACCAAAAGCGGCCTTGTTGGCGACCCATTTATCATCGAGCACCCGATCGCCAAGCATGGCTGGTTCACCGCGGAACACCGAATACGGGTTATCAGTTGAACCGGCAGCCAATACGGCGTTCACAGCGTCACAGGTATTGGCGGTGAAGTCAGGCGGCGAGGCCGCAGATGAGCAGGCGGCAATCAGTGCAAGCGGCAAAAGGAAGGCAGTGGTTTTCATGAAAGTCCCCAGAAAAACTATATTTCTGAGGACTTTAGGGCGTTCGTATTGGTTTGATACCCCCTGTTCAGAGGACAAACGGATTTAATTGCTTAGCTCCGGGTTCGGGCTTTTCCAATCTGTCGGAAGAACGCCAACACGTACCCGTTGCGGGTGATTGCCGACATCAACACGGTTCAGAATTTCGCCTGTATCAAAATCAATCACGGCAACGCTGTCTGTCTCACTCTCCGAGATGACGCAGGATTCCCCATCCGGGCTGACGGTTGCCCAGTAGGGCTTGCCGGAAAAACGGGTTTCTGTGAAATCTCCGGTCGCGATGTCGATAATGGTGACATAATCGTCCATCGTGCCAGCCACGCAAAGTTTTGTACCGTCGCGGCTGATTGAGAGACCGTGATGGCGGGAGTCGTTCACGAATTTGGTTCGATCCTCGGGCGCGGCGCCAGCCGGTAACTGAAAAATGCGCAGAATGCGGTCTGTCAGGAAGTCGTATTCTATGACGCCGTTGAAAAAGCTCACCTGAAAGAACAGACGTGTTTCATCCGGGTGCATGGCGTAGGGGCGTATGGAGTCGGAAAGGTCTTCGCGGCCAAAGGCATCGAGCCGTTCGCGCATATCCAGAATGCGCGCGACCTCGCCGGTCTGGCGGTCGTAAATGGTAAAGCGTCGATCGCCTTTTGTGTCGTCCTGTTCAGGGGCATCATTCGCAGATGAGACGCTACCGATGGAGGCATTCAGGATGTATCGCGCATCATTGAAATAATGGTTCTCGTGCGGAGCATCCCCGGCCGTAAAACTGCCAGCGTCTGTGCCATCGGCAACATTGATCAGGTGCACCGTGTTGGAAGTCGACGAGGAGACGGCGACTTCAGTGCCATCAGGTGACATGGCCATATGATCTGACCGGAAACCAGAGACCGGGAAGCGCCAGAGAATCTCACCGGTCGCGAGTTCCAGCGAGATGACGTCGGCAAAGCTGGGGCGGGAGATGATGAGGGCTGTGCCGTCATGGTTTGAATACATGTCGTCGACATACTGGTTATTGCCTTCGCCTGGCCCGGCAGCGATGGCCGCGAAGACGCGCTTGCGGATCGGATCGGCATTGATCTCCGCCATGCGTTCGTCATTGTCAGGGATGGCGTTCAGGCGACCAAGTTGAAAGTACTGGTTGGATGGATCGATCACCGTGATCGTGCCATCCCAGTTATTGCCAACATACATTACGGTCTGAAGGTTTTCGCCGGTCGCGACAGGTGTTTCAGCCGAAGCTATAAGCGGCGCGGTTGTTGCGACAAGTACAGCAAGACTGCAGGACGAAACCAGTTTTCTGATCATATCGTTCACTCCCCAATATTCTTATTGGGGTGAGGGTATCGCGATCAGATTGAGAAGACTAGCGACGCCACGATAAAGTGAGGGCGACGAAATCTTCCTGACCTGTTCGGGAAATTGCGCCGTTCCGGTATTCGTACTCGCGTTCGATATAGCTCACAGACATCTGACCTGCCGGGCTTTCCCACGCCACACCCGCCTGGACGTCACCAACCGTGACGGTGTCCTGCAAGGTGACCTGGCCGTCGGCTATGCCGCGGGTGTTCGCGCGCTGGACATCCCAGACAATGGCTTCGCCGTCAGCGCCTGCAAACAGATACCAACTTGAATTGTTTTTCGGCTTGCCGCGAAGGTCGAGATCGATACCGATGCGGACTTCAGCGCCAGCGCGAGTGGAGAGGGTGTCACCATTTCGGTCGAAGGTGACATGTGGCTTCAGGGCCAGATCGAGGCCGAGGCCGGTATCCTGCGCATTGGCGTAAAAAGTATAGCCGGCATCTACACGACGGGAGATATCATCGTCGAACTGGTTCGTTTTGAATACGGGTGTGTGGGATGGCGACACGGCCTGAGCAAACTCGGCAACCGTGAGGTCAATTCCGTTCACTTCACCCATGGGACGGCGCGGCGCTGTCCATTGTGATTGTTCGGGCTGAGACTGTTGTTGATAGTCCACCCGCGCAAGCTCCACGGTCTCGGTTACAGGCGTAGGCGCAGATGTTGCGCCGAGGCGGATCACGTCTCTTTCAGCAGAGGCAAAATTGCCAGCATAGACGGGTTGAGGGGCGGCGCGTGACGACGTGTCGAGTGAACCGGGACCAAGGCAAGCCGTGCAGCTAAGCCCCAAGGCTGCCGCAGCAACGAGAGAAAGCATTAGGCGTTGTTCGATTCGCATCACGCCTTTACCTTTGCTTGCAGTCATTAACGCAGCTTAAATAAACCTAACAATTCCGTAATCGTAAAGCCTCAATTTCGACGTTCATTTTAAAGGCCGGTTCAGACCAGAAATGAAAAAGGCGAGCCGTAGCTCGCCTGTTCCTTGTTTTGTATGCGCTTTAACCTTATTGGCAGGCGAGGCATTCTTCATAATCAGTCGGCTCGGCGATTGTGAGCTCACCCTGCTTTTTCTCTTCAGAGCCCGCAAATGCTGCGCGTTGAACAGATTTTGAGCGGCAGTAATAGAGTGACTTCAGGCCTTTTTCCCATGCGGTCCAGTGCAGCATGTGGAGATCCCACTTGTTCACATCACCAGGAAGGAAGACGTTGAGCGACTGAGCCTGACAGATGAATGGTGTCCGGTCCGCTGCCAGTTCAATGATCCAGCGCTG
>NZUJ01000108.1 GCA_002701295.1 Ponticaulis sp.
TCAGCAGTCGATTTTTTCCCATCAATCATGATTTGGTTCATGAATTTGGACAGAACGAGATCCCCGAACTTCGGATCAGGGAGAACTTCACGTTTTTCGGCGCGGTGACGACGAGACATATCTTTAGATTCCTATTTCGGACGCTTGACGCCGTAATGCGAACGGCGCTGCTTACGGTCTTTGACACCTTGTGTATCAAGCACACCGCGAAGCACGTGGTAACGAACACCTGGGAGGTCGCGAACACGACCGCCACGAATCAGGACCACAGAGTGCTCCTGAAGGTTGTGGCCCTCACCCGGGATGTAACAGATGGACTCGTAACCTGAAGTCAGACGAACTTTGGCAACTTTACGAAGCGCTGAGTTCGGCTTTTTCGGTGTCGTCGTGTAAACACGTGTGCAAACGCCACGGCGTTGCGGACACGCTTTCAGCGCTGGCACCTTGTTACGTTTCGGGCGTGGCGCCCGAGGCTTGCGGATCAACTGGTTAATCGTCGGCATAGACCTGTACTTCTATCCTTCTGCTGGGTCCAAACACCCAAATTCCATTAACAAAACCGAGGCGACCATACGAAATCACCCCGGTAAACTTCGACTTGGGGAGGCTTGGACCCCTATCCCTTTCGGGTGGACGCGCGGAGCGTATACCGCGGCGAACCTACATATCGAGCGGCGCTAATAGTCTGTGACTGGGCTTTGGTCAACCCTTGATCACGTTTTGACATGCCAGAACTGCGCCGCTTTCTGACAATTTTTTGCTTGGGCTTTGGTTTATCCGAAAACACCGGGAACCAGCCTGCAGCAAAGTCGGAATTCGGGCCGGCCGTAACCGGCCCGATTCTGATTTAGTCAGCCGCTTCCGGAGATGGAAGAGCCGGCGTAGCGAGAGCTGCAGCAGCCTCTTCACGCTGAGCCTTGAGCTTCACGTCACGATCTGTTGCCAGGCGACGGTAACGGCGGAGCTGGCCACCTGTACCGGCCGGGATCAGACGTCCGACGATCACGTTCTCTTTCAGGCCTTCGAGCGTATCCACCTTGCCCTGAATAGAGGCTTCAGTGAGGACGCGCGTGGTTTCCTGGAAGGACGCAGCAGAGATGAACGAACGCGTCTGCAGAGAGGCTTTCGTGATGCCGAGCAGGATGGGAGATCCTTCAGCTTCCTTCCGGCCAGCCTTGCGGGCGGCAGCGTTTGCATCTTCGAAATCAAGCTGTTCGACGGTCTCGCCTTTGAGAAGCGAGGTCTCGCCGCCATCCGTGATTTCGATTTTCTGCAGCATCTGGCGAACAATCACCTCAATGTGCTTGTCGTTGATTGGAACGCCTTGAAGACGATACACTTTCTGGATCTCATCAACGAGATAATCAGCGAGCGCTTCAACTCCGAGAACCGTCAGAATGTCCTGAGGTGCCGGGTTGCCGTCCATCAGATAGTCACCACGGCGAATCATATCGCCTTCCTGAATAGAAAGGTGCTTGCCTTTAGGAATGAGGTATTCCACCGGCTCCAGACCTTCTTCTTCAGGTACGATGCGGATACGACGCTTGTTCTTGTAGTCGCGACCGAATTCAACACGACCATCATTCTCGGCGATGATCGCATGGTCTTTCGGACGACGTGCTTCGAACAATTCAGCAACGCGTGGCAGACCACCGGTAATGTCTTTGGTCTTCGCGCCACCGGTCATGACACGAGCCAGAAGCTCACCCGGACCAATTTCGTCGCCTTCGTTCACGGACAGGATCGCACCTGCAGACAGCATGTAGCGAGCTGCAGTGCCGTTCGGCAGGGTCACAGGCTCACCGTCATCATTTGTGATGATAACAGATGGGCGCAGATCAGCTGTCTTGGACGTCGTGCGGAAGTCAACGATGGAGCGCGAGGAAATACCTGTTGCTTCGTCGGTATCTTCACGGGCGGTGTGCCCGTCGATGATGTCCTCGAATTTGATCTTACCAGCAACTTCGGCGATCACCGGCTGCGCAAACGGGTCCCAGTCAGCGAGCTTATCGCCACGCTTGACCTTCTGCTTCTCCTTGACGAAGAGCTGAGTACCGTAAGCCGCCTTGAAGGTCTGACGAACGCGTCCGTCATCATCAACAGTGTCGACTTCCATATGACGACCAATAACGATCAGACGACCATCAGAACGCTTCACAGTCTGTGCTTCACGGAAGACGATTTTGCCGTCGTAAGCCGCTTCTACACCCGACTGGTCGGCAACCTGAGCCGCACCACCAATGTGGAAGGTCCGCATGGTCAGCTGAGTACCAGGCTCGCCAATTGATTGCGCCGCGATCACGCCAACCGCTTCGCCCTGGTTCACGCGCTCACCGCGTGCGAGGTCACGACCATAGCAGCTTGCACAGCAGCCATTGCGTGTCTCACAGGTAAGAACAGAACGGACAAACACTTTATCCACGCCAGCTTCATCAATCTGTTTCGACAGAGCTTCGTCGAGATAGGTGTTCGCAGGAACGATAAGTTCGCCTGTACCTGGCTCGATCACGTCTTCAGCAGTCGTTCGGCCGAGAATACGATCCTCGAGCGAGACGATCACTTCCGCACCATCCATGACAGCACGCAGCGTGATGCCCTTGTCTGTTCCGCAATCATCCTCAGTGATGATGGAATCCTGCGCAACGTCAACGAGGCGACGTGTCAGATAACCAGAGTTCGCTGTTTTCAGAGCGGTATCGGCAAGACCTTTACGCGCGCCGTGGGTCGAGTTGAAGTATTCAAGAACGGTCAGACCTTCCTTGAAGTTCGAAACGATCGGTGTCTCGATAATCTCGCCCGATGGCTTGGCCATCAGACCACGCATACCAGCCAGCTGCTTCATCTGGTTCTTCGAACCACGCGCACCGGAGTGCGCCATCATGAAGACCGAGTTTGGTTCGCCTTCGCGCCCGGTTTTCGGATCAACCTGCTTCTGACCAGCCGCATCCATCATGGCGTCAGCCACTTTGTCTGTACAGGTCGACCAGGCATCAACAACCTTGTTGTATTTCTCACCACGCGTGATGAGACCGTCGGCGTACTGGCGCTCATACTCAGACGCCTGAGCGCGAGTATCTTCAACCAGTTTCGCTTTCGCTTCCGGAATAACCATGTCGTCCTTACCGAACGAAATACCCGCTTTCGCAGCTTCACGGAAACCAAGGCTCATGATCCGGTCACAGAAGATCACCGTCGATTTCTGACCGCAGTTCCGATAGACGTGGTCGATCATGCGCCCGATGGCTTTCTTGACCATCAGCTCGTTCACGACGTCTGGCGTCATGTTCGGCTCTTTCGGCAGACAATCCGCAATCATGAAGCGGCCAGGTGTCGTATCGAACACCTTGAACTCTTCGGATGCGTCTTCGTTGACGATCTTGAACGAGGCCTTGATCTTGGAGTGAAGCGAGATTGCGCCTGTGTGAAGCGCGTGCTCGATCTCACCCATATCAGAGAAGCACATGCCCTCGCCCGGCTCGTTATCTTTCTCGAGAGAGAGATAGTAGAGACCAAGAACCATGTCCTGAGACGGAACAACGATCGGCTTACCGTTGGCAGGCGACAGGATGTTGTTCGTAGACATCATCAGGACGCGTGCTTCGAGCTGAGCTTCCAGAGAGAGTGGCACGTGAACGGCCATCTGGTCACCGTCGAAGTCAGCGTTGAACGCTGTACACGCAAGCGGGTGAAGCTGGATCGCCTTACCTTCGATCAGTTTTGGCTCAAACGCCTGGATACCCAGACGGTGAAGCGTCGGCGCGCGGTTCAGCATGATCGGATGCTCGCGGATAACCTCTTCGAGAATATCCCAGACTTCCGGCTTTTCTTTTTCAACCAGCTTTTTCGCAGCCTTCACTGTGCCAGCCAGACCCTTCGCGTCTAGACGCGAATAGATGAATGGCTTGAACAGCTCGAGCGCCATTTTCTTCGGCAGACCACACTGGTGCAGCTTCAGAGTTGGGCCCGTCACGATAACCGAACGACCAGAATAGTCGACGCGCTTACCGAGAAGGTTCTGACGGAAACGGCCCTGCTTACCTTTCAGCATGTCTGAAAGGGACTTCAGAGGGCGCTTGTTCGTGCCCGTAATCACACGGCCGCGGCGACCATTGTCGAACAGAGCATCAACAGACTCCTGAAGCATACGCTTCTCGTTCCGAATGATGATGTCAGGTGCACGAAGCTCCATAAGGCGCTTCAGGCGGTTATTCCGGTTGATCACACGACGATAAAGGTCGTTCAGGTCAGACGTCGCAAAGCGACCGCCATCCAGCGGCACCAGTGGACGCAGATCCGGAGGAATGACCGGCACGACTGTCATAATCATCCACTCTGGACGACAACCAGAGTGCAGGAATGCCTCGATCACCTTCAAGCGCTTGGCGATTTTCTTTGGCTTGAGTTCGCCTGTCGCTTCTTTCAGATCATCGCGGAGCGTGTCTGCAGTCGTTTCAAGGTCGATGTCTTTCAGAAGCTCAAAGATGGCTTCGGCGCCGATTGATGCCGTGAAGGCATCTTCGCCGAATTCGTCGCAAGCATCCATATACTCTTCTTCAGAGAGGAGCTGCTTTGGTTCGAACGGTGTCAGGCTCGGCTCGATAACAACATAGCTCTCGAAGTAGAGCACGCGCTCCACATCTTTCAGCGTCATGTCGAGAAGCAACGCAATCCGGGATGGAAGCGACTTCAGGAACCAGATGTGTGCCACAGGTGCAGCGAGTTCGATGTGCCCCATGCGTTCGCGGCGAACGCGCGCAAGAGTAACTTCTACGCCGCATTTCTCGCAGGTAATGCCGCGATACTTAATGCGCTTATACTTGCCGCAAGTACACTCATAGTCTTTCTGTGGCCCGAAAATCCGGGCGCAGAACAGACCATCTTTCTCGGGCTTGAACGTCCGATAGTTGATGGTTTCCGGCTTTTTGATCTCACCATGCGACCATGACCGGATCTTCTCCGGGCTAGCGATCGAAATCCGAAGCGCTTCAAAAGAAGGCGCCGGAGTATTGGGATTGAACAGGTTGGTAACTTCCTGGCTCATATAGGCCGCTCCCTAGCGGTTATGTGAGCGATGAAGGACAAAGGTCAGACATCGCTCAGAAAAACTCATTGAAACAAACTGGTGTAAACGCGTTATTAGTCGTCTTCGTCTGTTTCCCCGTCGATCATTTCGACATTCAGACCAAGTGAGCGCATCTCTTTGACGAGGACGTTGAAGCTTTCTGGAATACCAGCTTCGAAGTTATCCTCACCGCGAACGATCGACTCATAGACCTTAGCACGACCAGCTGTATCATCCGACTTCACTGTCAGCATTTCCTGCAGCGTATAGGCTGCACCATATGCCTCGAGTGCCCAGACTTCCATCTCACCGAAGCGCTGACCACCGAACTGGGCTTTACCGCCGAGTGGCTGCTGGGTGACGAGAGAGTAAGGACCTGTCGAACGAGCGTGGATCTTCTCATCCACCAGGTGGTGGAGCTTGAGGAGGTGCTTGTAGCCGACTGTGACCGGACGGGCGAATGGCTCGCCTGTACGACCATCATAAAGCGTAACCTGACCAGAAGAATCGAGGCCAGCTCGCTCCAGCATGACAGAGATGTCGTCCTGGTGCGCACCATCAAAGACCGGTGTCGCGATGGGAACACCGTTTGTCAGGTTCTGAGCCAGCTCGATGATCTCAGCGTCTGATTCTGGCAGCTCAACACCGCCGCCATAGGCTTTCTCGAGAGATTCACGCAGTTTATCGATATCGTGATTACGACGATAAACCTCAAGGCTGTTCTCGATCAGGCGACCAAGACCGGCACAAGCCCAGCCAAGGTGCGTCTCGAGAATCTGTCCAACGTTCATCCGTGACGGAACACCAAGCGGGTTCAAAACGATATCAACAGGTGTACCGTCTTGCGTGAACGGCATGTCTTCCATCGGGTTGATCTTCGAGATGACACCTTTGTTGCCGTGACGACCAGCCATCTTGTCACCAGGCTGCAGCTTGCGCTTCACAGCGAGGAAGACTTTGACGACTTTCATCACGCCCGGAGGCAGGTCATCGCCGCGCTGGATCTTCTCAACACGGTCGTTGAACCGCGCTTCAAGTTCCTGAATAGACTCATCGAATGACTGCTTCAGACCATCGACTTCAGCTTGAGCCGCTTCGTCTTCGAGCTGGATCTGCCACCACTGAGATTTCGAAACTGACTCGAGGCTCTCAAGCGTGACTTCGCCTTTCTTGAAGCCTTTTGGCCCGGTGATGGCCTCCTTACCAAGGATAAGGTCCGTCAGACGGGAGTAAGAGTTGCGCTCCAGAATGGATTGCTCGTCTTTACGGTCTTCTTCGAGGCTTTCGATCTGATCACGTTCGATCTGGATCGCACGCTGGTCTTTATCAACGCCGTGACGGTTGAAGATACGGACCTCAACAACAGTACCGGCATCACCAGGTGGCACGCGCAGAGACGTGTCGCGAACATCAGAAGCTTTCTCACCGAAAATTGCGCGGAGAAGCTTTTCTTCCGGCGTCATTGGGCTTTCGCCCTTCGGTGTAACCTTACCAACGAGAATGTCGCCAGCTTTCACTTCCGCACCAACGGCAACGATACCCGCTTCGTCGAGGTTACGCAGAGCTTCCTCGCCCACGTTCGGAATATCACGCGTGATCTCTTCCGGACCGAGCTTGGTGTCGCGGGCTGCGATCTCGAATTCCTCGATGTGGATCGACGTGAACACGTCGTCACGAACGATGCGCTCGGAAATGAGGATGGAGTCCTCATAGTTGTAGCCGTTCCAAGGCATAAATGCCACGCGGACGTTACGGCCAAGAGCCAGCTCACCGAGGTCAGTCGATGGACCATCAGCGATGATGTCGCCTTTGACAACCACATCGCCCACTTTCACAATTGGACGCTGGTTGATGCACGAGTTCTGGTTAGATCGGCGGAACTTCACGAGGCGATAAATATCGACACCGGAAGCAACCTTGTCGAGGTCGTCAGTTGCACGGACAACGATACGCTCGGCATCGACCTGCTCAACCACACCCGAACGTTTGGCCACCAGAGCAGCACGCGAGTCACGCGCGACGACTGATTCCATACCTGTACCAACCAGTGGCGCCTCGGTTTTCACGAGCGGCACGGCCTGACGTTGCATGTTCGAGCCCATGAGAGCCCGGTTCGCATCGTCGTTTTCGAGGAACGGGATAAGCGACGCAGCAACAGAAACAACCTGTTTCGGAGACACGTCGATGAAGTCGACCTCTTCACGCGGAACAAGTGTCGCGTCACGCGCCGCACCAACACGGGCGTTGACGAACTCGTTTGCGAGCATGCCGTCTTCATCAACAGTCGCGTTCGCCTGAGCGATAGAATAGCGCTGCTCTTCCATCGCAGACAGGTAACGGACCTCATCGGTCAGCTTGCCATTTTCAACGCGGCGATATGGGCTCTCAATGAAGCCATACTTGTTGATACGCGCATGCGTCGCGAGAGAGTTGATCAAACCGATGTTCGGCCCCTCTGGCGTCTCAATCGGGCACATCCGACCATAGTGGGTCGGGTGAACGTCACGAACCTCGAAACCTGCACGTTCACGCGTCAGACCACCAGGGCCGAGCGCAGAGAGACGACGCTTGTGCGTGATCTCAGACAGCGGATTTGTCTGGTCCATGAACTGAGACAGCTGTGAAGACCCGAAGAATTCACGGATCGCAGCCACAACAGGTTTCGCATTGATCAGATCGTGCGGCATGACCGTATCGACGTCGACAGACGACATACGCTCTTTGATAGCACGCTCCATACGAACCAGACCGACGCGGTACTGGTTTTCCATGAGTTCGCCAACAGAGCGGACACGACGGTTACCGAGGTTATCGATATCGTCGACTTCACCACGACTGTCTTTCAGGTCGAGAATGGTCTTCATGACCGCAATCACGTCTTCTTTGCGAAGAACGCGCACATCATCCGGACAATCGAGATCCAGACGCATGTTCATTTTCACACGGCCGACGGCTGACAGATCATAACGTTCGGAATCGAAGAAGAGCTGCTGGAAGAGCGACTCGGCTGCCTCCTGAGTTGGTGGCTCGCCAGGGCGCATGACACGATAAATGTCAGACAGCGCCTCAAAACGTGTCGCATTCTTGTCGGCGTTCAGTGTGTTGCGGAGCCATGGGCCACGGCCACCCTGATCAACATCAAGAACAGCAATCTCATCAATACCGTTATCACGCAGTTCCGCGATCAGCTCTTCAGTCAGTTCGTCGCCGGCTTCGATGTAGATTTCACCCGTCTCAGGGTTAACAACGTCATACGCGCTGAAACGACCTTCGAGGAATGTGCTTGGCACCAGAATATCGGTCAGACCACCTTCTGAGAGCTTGCGTGCTTTGACAGCAGAAACTTTCTTGCCTTCAGCAAGTTCGACTTCGCCAGTGTCCGCATTCACGAGATCAAAGCTCGGCTTTGTGCCGCGCCAGGATTCAGGCTTGAACGCCGTTACCCAGCCGCGCTTGTCGAGGCGGTAGATCGAATTGTCATAGAATGTCTCGAGCACATCCTCAGAATTCAGGCCCAGCGCATAAAGCAGCGTTGTGGCCGGAAGTTTGCGCTTCCGGTCAATCCGGACGTTCAGAATGTCTTTCGCGTCGAACTCGAAGTCGAGCCACGACCCGCGGTAAGGAATGATACGAGCCGCAAACAGCAGCTTGCCTGACGCGTGGGTCTTGCCCTTGTCATGATCGAAGAACACACCCGGAGACCGGTGCATCTGAGACACGATGACACGCTCGGTACCGTTCACAATGAACGTACCCTTATCCGTCATCAGCGGAATATCGCCGAGATAGACGTCTTGTTCTTTAATATCGCGAACCGAGCGCGCCTGAGTGTCCTCATCAACGTCGAAAACGATCAGTCGCAGCTTCACTTTAAGTGGCGCCGCATAGGTCAGATCGCGTTGCTGGCATTCTTCCACGTCGAACTTCGGAGGTTCAAACTCGAAAGACACATACTCAAGCACAGAGCGTTCAGCGAAGTCCTTGATCGGAAATACGGATTTGAAAACCGCACCAAGACCCTCATCTGGAGAGCGGGTCTGGCCCGGACTCATCTGGAGGAAAGTTTCGTATGACGCACGCTGAACTTCGATAAGGTTCGGCATATCTACGACTGTTGGCAGACGACCGAAGGACTTTCGAATTCGCTTTTTTTCCGTGAGGGACAGAGCCATCTTCGTTCCTGATCAAGAGCACCGGCAACTCAAAACGAGACCACCGGCGGCGTTCACTAGAAGCGCGGTCGCGGCGGGCTCTCGAGAGAACCCGCCGCGTAATACTTTACAATGGACGTTCCGCGCTGATCACGTCCACATGATTTGTTTGCCCGAAGGCGCAAGCGTTACTTGATTTCGATTTTCGCGCCAGCTTCTTCGAACTTTTTCTTGATCTCTTCAGCTTCTTCTTTGGTCGCGCCTTCTTTGATTGGCTTAGGAGCGCCTTCGACGAGATCCTTAGCTTCTTTCAAGCCGAGACCAGAGACAACTTCGCGAACAACTTTAATCACGTTAATCTTCTTAGCACCGCCGTCGACGAGGATGACGTCGAATTCAGTCTGCTCTTCAGCAGGGCCAGCAGATTCGCCGCCAGTAGCAGGACCAGCAACAGCAACAGCTGCAGCAGCTTTAATGCCACGCTCTTCGAGGTAGTCGTTCAGTTCTTTAGCTTCGAGAATGGTGAGACCGAGGAGTTCGTCACCAAGTTTAGCAATATCAGCCATTTGATTATTCTTTCTGTACTCTTGTGAGGTTGAGATTCTAGATCTTGCGGTGGGATTCAGACCTTAGGCGCTAGCTTGCTCCCGGATCGCCTCAATTGCCCCAGCCAGACCCTGGCCTGGTGCATTGATGCGCGATACGACTTGCGTAGCCTGGCCGAGAAGACGAGCAACAACGGTCGCAATAAGCTCTTCGCGCGACGGCATAGTGGAGAGCACTTTAATGCCTTCCGCACCCATCACTTCTTCATCCATGATGGCGCCGATGAGCTTCAGCTTTTCGTTGGTTTTCGCAAACTCGGAGGTGACTTTCGCCGCAGAGGACGGATCCTCAGCATAGGCAATCGCCACTGGCCCTTGGAAGAGATCGAGCGCCGCATCACCACCCTTGCCCTTAAGAGCAATTTTGGCGATCCGATTCTTGATCACTTTGAGCGTTGCACCCTTCTCACGAAGCTGAGTGCGCAGCCCGGTCATTTCCGCAACGCTTAGACCAGAATAATGTGTGACGACCACTGCACCGGATTCCTCGAAAACAGTTTCGAGTTCCGCGAGCGCCGCCTTTTTTCCGGTTTTATCCATTACGGTTCTCCAAAATCAGGCGTACAGTTGATCCGCACACCCTGGTGTCTGCTCTCAGAAGGCGCGCCTTCCGGGAGCGCCTGCCCAGGGTTAGGATCAAAAAATGACTGGACGGCACAAACCGCATGAGTCACTCTCACCTCACCCCGTCTGCATAGGCAATTTTCATAGCCGAAGCTAACCTATGGTCTCGGACAGGTTTTCTGGCCGTATTGCGGGCGCAATTCGGTCAGAGCCGCGTTCCATAACGCCTTTGCCTTTGGCAGGCAATAGGTTGGACGCAAATCTTTTGACAAAATTGCACACCTTTGAGTTTCGCCTCAAACACGAAAAATCCCGACAGATAAATCTGCCGGGATTTCTTAATTTCAAATCGCTTTATGGAAAGCTTACTGAGACGCAGCAATCGCTGCAGGAGCGTCGATCACAACACCCGGGCCCATCGTGGAAGACAGAGCAATCTTCTTCACATATGTGCCTTTAGCGCCTGATGGTTTCGCCTTGACGAGGGCAGAAACAAACGCCGTGATGTTTTTCTCAAGATCGTCCTGGCTGAAGCTTGCCTTGCCGACACCCGCGTGGACGATACCCGCTTTTTCGACACGGAACTCAACTGCGCCACCCATAGAGTCTTTAACAGCCTGCGCCACGTTTGGCGTAACCGTTCCGACTTTCGGGTTTGGCATCAGGCCACGTGGACCGAGAACCTTACCAAGGCGACCAACGATTGGCATCATGTCCGGTGTCGCGATCACGCGATCAAAATCCATGAAACCACCCTGAATTTTTTCCATCAGGTCTTCAGCGCCGACGATCTCCGCACCAGCTTCTTTGGCTTCTTCAGCTTTCGCATCACGAGCAAAAACAGCTACGCGCACCGTGCGGCCCGTGCCAGCTGGCAGGTTACACACGCCACGGACCATCTGGTCTGCGTATTTCGGGTCAACACCCAGGTTGATCGCGAGATCGATGGTCTCATCGAATTTCGCTTTTGCGTTAGATTTCACCAGTTCAACAGCTTCGCTGATTGAATAGGTTTTGCTGCTGTCGACGGTTTGCCGGGCAGCTGCCATACGTTTACCAGCCATCAGACTACTCCGTAACCTCAAGACCCATAGACCGTGCAGAACCCGCAATGATGCGCGCTGCGGCGTCAGCATCATTCGCGTTCAGGTCTTCCATTTTCGCTTCACCGATTTCACGGCATTGCGCCATGGTCACCGTGCCAATGGTCTCGTGACCTGGCTTGTTCGCGCCCTTGTTCTTCTTCGCAGCTTTCATGAGCAGCGTAGAAGCCGGAGCGGTTTTCACAACGAACGTGAACGACTTGTCCTGATAATAGTCGATGACGACCGGCAGTTTCACACCTTTTTCTGCGCTGGCAGTCTTCGCATTGAAGGCCTTACAGAATTCCATGATGTTGATGCCGCGTTGACCGAGTGCCGGTCCGACCGGGGGTGACGGGTTTGCCGCACCAGCCGGGATCTGGAGCTTGAGCTGCCCCAGGAGTTTCTTAGCCATGTATCCCTCACATGTTTTGATGTGGATTGCGTATTTCAGCTCACCACTGTTTAGGGGTGCGTGGTCGGGATGCCTTATGGACTTACAAGGCTCCTCCCACACGGGAAGCGCGGCGTATACAGGAAGGTGGGATGGGGCGCAAGTGGTCACTTTTTTGACCGCCCGCTTCGGCTTCGCCTTCGCGATGGGTCGCGCTGCGCCTGCGCGATTGTGATTGGCTTCTCGGGCTTGTCGTTCGCAAGCTCTCTCGCCCTGCGCCTGCGCTTTGCTTGTGAGGGGGCCAGCACTGGCGTTCGAGAAAAGCGCGCAGCCCTGAGCCCGACCCATCGCGAAACAAAGTGGAGCGGGTGGTCAAACAAAAATCACCAACACGAATATCGCCGCAGAGGCATCTCCGTAGCGTGAGTGGTCAAGTAGAGGTTGGGACACGACGACTAGGTCGCGGTAGGAAGGGAGGAAATCTCTCGTCCGCAGACACCAGCGAAGGCTGGTGTTCATGCCTCCGAAGGCAAAGCGAGCTGGTTGCTCGTTCTCAGGCGTGGATCCCAGATCAAGTCTGGGATCGGCGTTGAGAGTGCGGAGCGAGAATGCAATGTGACTTCTGGGTCCCGGATGCGCTGCCGCGCTCCGGGAAAGCTGTTGCGAGCTGAGTGTACTCCTGGAAACAGCTGTCCCGGGCGAAGACCCGGGATCCAGAAAGGTGGTCCGCGTCCGGTGGGGTCGATTGATGTCTGGCCAGAACCTGCTTTGCACCGGTTCGCTTTGCGCACGGCTCGGATGCTGAAGAGGGCCGAAAGTGGAGGTCTGGCTTCATCTGGCGATACGTAGAGAAGCGTACAGAAAATGATCCGGGCGAGGACGCTGGCAATCTCTTCCGCGCGATTGAAGGTCTCGATGGTCGCGTTGAGGCGAGCAAGGAGGTCGGCGGGTGTGACGGGCTGGCAGCCCTGAGTGTGTTCAATGTGAACAGCGGGGTCGCGAGAGCAATCCCCATAAGAACGCATGGCGCGAGCGGCTTCAAAGTATCCGGCGCGGGTGAGCTGCTCTGCCGTATGCATGCGAACATAGCCTTGAACCAACGCGTCAGCCGAAGCGACCCAGTTGGTAAGGTCGGCTGGCGCACTAGTTTGCCCTTCCGCTTCGAGGCGCAGGAGGCAGGACACGAGCCGCTCCAGAAAGCGCGCGATCAACTGGCCGACGCCAGATGCGGTGTGAGGCTTCATGAATGGGTTTGCGGGGCTCATGCGGCGAGTATGGCCTCGCGCAGTGTGGGGGCGGATAAGTTTGACAGCCCTTCTTCCCCAAATGGGGACGAGGGACGAAGGTGATCGCCGGTCAAACGCGCGTTTGGCCCTGTGTCTTCAGCTTCACTAGCAGGAAATTCGGCGGTATTTTTTCTGGTGCATTCGCTTTGCTTATTGCACCCTACGCGTCACAAAGTGATGTATGCTGAAGTTATGTACTTTTCGAGACCGAGAAGAGGTGAGTCTTGACGATTTTAATTCAGTTAATTTTCGCCTTTGTTGGAGCGTTGTCTGCGCATCTCGGAATATTAACATTCTTTAAGATTTCCAAATTGTGGTCATCATTACTGGGTTTAGCGTTCGGAGTATTGATTTTATTTGGTTCCATGGAATGGAAACACTTAACCGGCAGAGAATTCACCGACGAATTATTTTGTTTTAGGTACCCGAAAGATCAGCCTTGTCAGCGCAATACACTTGGGTCAAACACAAAGAACGACGATCATCAAAATCGGACTGCTGCCTCCAGTGAGGAGGGAACCGCGAAGCGCCCTGAAAGGATCGAAGTTGAGAGAAGTCCAAAGTCCGAAAATGGTGAAAAACCTCCAAAATCAATTTCCATTAAGAGCGTTGTAGATTTCCAAATCGACGAAATCAAAAAGCTAGTCAGCGATCGAGGAGGGAAGCCTGGTAGAGTTTTTCGGTTTGTGCGGGATAGATTTAGGAACGATAATCTCATCTTCGATGAAAATTTAAATCTATACAATTTAGCTCAATCGGAGAGAAAGCTTTCTCTGGTTGCGCTGGGTCCAGCAGATGGTTTCGGATTATTTCATAACTATTTCTACGAAAATAATAATGATTGGTCTCTAATCGTCAGCCGCGGTAATTCTGATCCGACATGTCCCACAAACTCTAGTGAGCCGATTAATTTTCGCGAGCCCAACAAGTCTTCCTATTCGGTGTTCGGGATAATCAGAGAACGCTTGCCGCCTATCATTGTCGAGCGAATTGACGGCAATCGAGTAGAGTTTGCGGGTTTGGATGAACAATCAGGACTGTTGAGGCTGAGAGCACTAAACGACGATTGCTCGACCAACAGATATTACACTCTAGATCCAGACTTCTCGACACCAAAGGAAGTTGATCCGAAACGGTTTCGCGACCGGCGTGATCGATTTTTAGTTGAAGAGCAAGTAGAACTAAGTTTTTTAGCTAAGTGGGGTACTCCAAAAGGGTACCAGCTGATGTTCGTAGAAAGCATAGCAGATTCAAAAAACGTTATTCAAACCAGATTGCCAGACTGTTTGGCGACCCCAAATGGTAAAGAACCGGATATTTGGGGAGCTGATATTTCATCAGATTTGCGGTATTTGGCGACTTTCAACGCGCAATGCATCGCTGTTTGGGATCTCAAATTTGGTATCATGAAGTATTTCCATTCGTTCTATGGAGACACAACTTCCCAGAAAGATATCGGGTTCACGTGCGGATTGTCGGACGACGGCAATTCCATCGTTATGGCGTCAAATGGCGTTTCAAACGAAAGCCAAATTCAAACGAAGCTACCTTCTATCAGACTTATGAACTTAGAAGACGGCAAAATATCCGCAACGACGATTATAGAGGATGTTGCTGTTCAAGAAATTCACTGTTCCGACGAGCAAATCGTTTATTTAGGGCAAAAGTCATTCGGGCTCTTGGACAATGATACTCTCGAAAAGAAATTTAACTATGACGCAGACGAATACATAGCGGAAATGTTGTATTCGGAAGACCAAGATACATTCGTGCTCAGAATTTCTAACCAGCTTTTTCGTTTGGTTGAACTCAATACCGCTGGTTAATAATTTCTTAATCAATCGGCTCGCGTTTCTCGCCGCTTTCGGAGAGATAAAGCTCTGAACCCATCTCCTCATACTTCCGGCTCATCTCCTGCATGCCCTTCTCTCTTATTTGCTCGAAGCTGATGTCGGCATCCGCCGACGCGTCTGCGCCTGCGCGGTCGCTTGTGGAGCTGGCTAAGCCAGCTTGGAGATTGAGCGCCTTTTTCTCATTATCCGTCATTTTGGCGGCATAGTCGCGGACCTCGGCCGTAATCTTCATGGAGCAGCAATCCGATGCTTTGGAACGGGTAGGGGGTATTTGGCGATTGCAATGCACCTGAAAGTCGAAACGCCAGGGTTGCGGGGCTTGCGTCAGGTGACCTGACCGACCGAACGCACAAACTCCCGCTATGAGCATAATCTGAGGTTGCCAGACGGGCCAAAGTCTGTATAAGCCAGCGCTATTCCGACACGCAGGCGGCTCTTCGGGGCGTCCGGTGCTGGGCTTTCGGGCCTGGCTTTGCCTGCGGCGGCTAACCGGATTGGAGAAAATCTAATGGCACTGCCTGAGTTCACAATGGCTCAGCTTCTTGAAGCTGGCGTTCACTTTGGTCACCAGACCCACCGCTGGAACCCTAAAATGAAGAAATTCATTTATGGCGAGCGGTCACACATCCACATTATAGACCTGTCCCAGACAGTTCCCCTTCTTCACCAGGCCCTGGTGAAAGTTCGCGACACTGTCGCTAAAGGTGGACGCGTTCTGTTCGTTGGCACGAAGCGCCAGGCGGCTGACCCTGTTGCTGAGGCAGCTGGTCGTTGCGCTCAGTACTATATGAACCATCGCTGGCTCGGCGGCACGCTGACCAACTGGCAGACTGTTGCGCACTCAATCAAGCGCCTGAAAGAGCTCACAGAGCTGATGGGCCAGAATGCAAACGCGACAGGCCTCACCAAGAAAGAGCTTCTGAACCGTGAGCGCGAGCGTGAAAAGCTTGAGCGCGCCCTTGGCGGTATTCAGGATATGGGCGACCTGCCTGACCTGATGTTTGTGATCGACACAAACAAAGAGCAGATTGCCATCAAGGAAGCCAAGAAACTTGGCATCCCAGTGATCGCGGTTGTTGATACAAATTGCGACCCGGATGATGTCGACTTCCCATTCCCGGGCAATGATGACGCGGCACGCGCGATTTCACTCTACGCCAACCTGATCGCTGATGCGGTTCTGGACGGACTGGCTGAGTCGACTGCTGGCCTGGGTATCGATCTCGGCGAAGCAGAAGACATCACTGAAGCAGCGCTTGGTGATCTTGCTGTCGCAGAATCAGCAGAAGAAACAATTGAAGCGGCTGAGGCTCCTGCCGAAGACGCTAAAGAAGAAACCAAAGCTTAAATTCAAATCACAAAGGCTGATTTATAATGGCTCAGATTACTGCAGCGCTGGTCAAGGAACTGCGCGAGAAATCCGGCGCAGGCATGATGGACGCGAAAAAAGCGCTCGTCGAAACTGATGGCGACATGGAAGCAGCGGTCGACTGGCTGCGTGCGAAAGGCCTCTCCAAGGCTGCGAAAAAGGCTGACCGCGTTGCTGCGGACGGTCTGGTTGCGGCTGTCGTTTCTGAAGACGGCAAGTCTGGCGTTCTGGTCGAACTGAATGCTGAAACCGACTTTGTTGCGCGTAACGAAGGCTTCCAGAAGGCTCTGACGAGCTTTGCGAAAGCGGCGCTCGGCACTGACGGCACGAAGGAAGCACTTCTTGATGCGCCTGCGACAGAAGGCGATGGCAAGGTTTCAGATCAGATCACCCGTCTGATCGCGACAATCGGCGAGAACATGTCTCTGCGTCGCGTCGAGAAACTTGAGTCTCCTGAAGGCATCGTCACAAGCTATATCCACGGCGCTGCTGCTGATGGTGTTGGCCGTATCGGCGTTCTGGTTGCGCTTAAAGGTTCTGACGCTGAGAAAATGAACGATGCTGGCCGTAAGGTTGCGATGCACATCGCAGCAACAAGCCCGGCAGCGGCTCGTGTTTCTGAGCTCGACGAGGAACTTGTTTCGCGTGAGAAAACTGTTCTTACCGAGCAAGCCCGTGAATCTGGCAAGCCGGACAACGTCATCGAGAAGATGATCGAAGGCCGCATGAAGAAGTTCTACAAAGAAGTGGTTCTTCTTGAGCAGGCATTCGTCATGAACCCTGACGAGTCTGTTGAGCAGTTCCTGGCTGGTCAGGGCGCTGAACTCGTGAACTTCGCGCGTATGACGCTCGGCGAAGGTATCGAGAAAGAAGAGTCTGACTTTGCTGCTGAAGTTGCTGCGGCAACAAAAGGCGGCTGAATCAATTCTGGATTGCCGGGTGCGAATCCGGCAATCCTCTTGTTTTGAAGGATACAGAGGAGCCGATACACAATGAGCGAGACTGACGAGACGTCCCGGTCTGATTTTCGGTTCAAACGAGTCCTTTTAAAATTATCCGGTGAGGCCCTGATGGGTGATGCCGGCTTCGGCATTGATATGGGAACCTGTTCCCGCCTCGCGAAAAGCATTGCAGCGTCGGTTAAGGCCGGCGCTGAAATCTGTCTGGTCATTGGTGGCGGAAATATTTTCCGCGGTATCGCCGGTGCGGCACAGGGAATGGAGCGCGCGCAGGCTGACCATATGGGTATGCTGGCAACCGTGATGAACGCCCTCGCCATGCAGTCCGCCCTTGAAAAGATCAATGTGCCGACGCGGGTTCAATCTGCCATTCCGATGCACTCTGTCTGTGAGCCGTTTATTCGGCGCAAGGCGATCCGCCATATGGAAAAAGGCCGTATTGTGATCTTTGCCGCTGGCACGGGTAACCCATACTTCACAACAGATACAGGCGCCGCGCTTCGTGCCGCTGAGATGGGGTGTGACGCGATGCTGAAAGGCACCCAGGTCGATGGCGTCTATTCAGCAGATCCCAAGAAGCATGATGATGCCGAACGTTATGACACGCTGTCCTATCACGATGTTCTCGCACGCGATCTGCGCGTGATGGATGCTTCCGCTGTGAGCCTTCTCCGTGATAGTGATATCCCAATTGTCGTATTTGATATGCACGAAGACGGGGCATTGCATAATGTCCTCACCGGTCAGGGTAAGTGCACGGTCATCTCGAATTCGTAAGGAAAACAACAATGTCTGAAGACGTTGATTTTGATGAAAAAGCTCTGAAATCCCGTATGTCCAAGACGATCGAATCGCTGGCGACGGAGTTTTCGGGTCTTCGCACCGGTCGTGCATCTGTGAACCTGCTCGATAACGTCATGGTGTCGGCCTATGGTGCCATGACTCCGCTCAATCAGATCGGGTCTGTCTCTGTTCCGGATGCGCGTATGCTCGCGGTCAATATCTGGGACAAGGCCAATGTTGGCGCAGCCGACAAAGCGATTCGTGACGCAGGCCTCGGGCTGAACCCCGTTGTCGATGGGACCAATCTTCGTATTCCAATTCCGCCTCTTAACGAGGAGCGCCGTGCAGAGCTCGCGAAAATCGCGGGTAAGTACGCTGAGCAAGCGCGGATTGCGATCCGGAACATCCGCAAGGATGGTATGGATGCGCTGAAGAAAATGCAGAAGAACGGCGATATCAGTGAAGACGAGCAGAAGCTTTTCTCGGACGATGTGCAGAAACTGACCGATACTTATGTCAAACGTATCGACGAAGCACTGAAATCCAAGGAAGAGGAAATCATGCAGGTTTAATCTGCATGAATCGTCGGGATGACCACTGATCACCAAGCTGACATCCAGCACGTTGCAATTATCATGGATGGCAATGGACGTTGGGCGAAGCAGCGTGGTCTTCCGAGAAATGTCGGCCATGAGCGCGGCGTAGAAGCCCTGCGGAGAACGGTTGAAGCCTGTCGGGATACGGGCCTCAGCTATCTGACAGTATTTTCATTTTCGTCAGAGAACTGGAAACGCCCCGCAGCAGAAATATCTGCTCTTTTTGGTCTGCTGAGAATCTATGTCCGGCAGGATTTAAAACGTCTCAAGGAAGACGGTGTACGCGTTCGCGTGATGGGAAATCGTTCGGGTTTGCCGGATGATGTACTTTCGCTATTGGAATTCGCGGAAGCTGAGACCCGGGAGAACACCCGGTTTAATCTCAATATCGCTTTTAATTACGGCGCAAGAGACGAAATTACTCAGGCTTGCCGAGAGGTGGCGAAGCAGGTCGAAGCCGGTGAATTGAAAGCCGACGACGTGACGTCAGAGCATGTTTCCAGCGCGCTCTGGTTTGCTGATATCCCCGACCCCGAACTTCTGATCCGGACGAGTGCAGAATACCGGCTGAGTAATTTTCTCTTATGGCAGCTGGCTTATACCGAGCTGGTATTTGTTGATTGCCTCTGGCCGGATTTTGGAGAAGAACAACTTCTCAATGCGCTAAACGTATACCGACAGCGAGAACGCCGATTTGGTGGTTTATCGACCCAGGAGGCGTCTTCATGACGGTTCCGGCTGCGCAGTCCAAATTCAACGCGCTCACTCTAAGAATTTTGTCAGCATTGGTCATGATTCCTGCGGGACTTTTTGTGGTGTTCGCTGGTGGTCGCGTGTTGTTCATCGCTGGAATTCTTTGTGCTGCAGCGATGTGGTATGAGTATCGGCAGGTCACAATTGGACAGGTTCAAAAACATCCTTCTCTGATTGCTGGGGGTTTATTGGTTCTGGCTATTCTTCTGGCGTTTGAATTTAGTGTGCCGACAGCTCTGGTGCTCCCTGGCTTGATGGTTTGTGTTTACAGCCTGCTGATCGTTTTGCGCGTACCGAACCCTCTTTGGCTTACAGTCGGAAATACGCTTATTGGTCTGGCGGTCATCAGTCTTCTAGAACTGCGCGGGAATGACCAGGCGGGCCTGGTTCTTATTCTCATCGTCATGATCAGTGTCTGGATTACAGATATTGCGGCGTATTTTGCGGGGCGAGGATTTGGCGGGCCGCAATTGTCACCAAGAGGTAGTCCCAACAAGACCTGGTCAGGTGCGGCAGGAGCGATGATTTGTACGGCGCTGGTCGGCGCTTTTACCGCTGGGTTAGTCTCCGGACCTATTCTGAACTGGGTCATTTTTACAGCGTTTGTGAGTGTAATCGGACAGCTAGGCGACCTGACAGAATCGCTTTGGAAGCGTCAGTTCAAGGTCAAAGATTCGGGCAATTTAATTCCCGGCCATGGCGGCATTCTTGATCGCTTGGATTCCTTCTCCGCAGTTCTCATCGTTCTTGGTTTAGTGCAGATGATTTATCCTGATTATTCCGAACACTTTCTGGGGCTGAGATCAGCATGAAAGTGAGTGTTTTTGGATCAACAGGGTCAATTGGAACCTCCACGCTGGATGTGATTGCTTACGCGAACGCACAGTCAGACGTGGGTATCGAGGTTGATACACTAGTTGCTGGCCGCAATCTTGATCTTCTGGTCGAACAGGCGAAGACATTTCGGCCCGCTCACGTCGTTCTGCAGGATGAGAGCCGGATCGAGGACTTGCGATCTGCGCTAGCCGGAACGGGTGTTTCAATTGCTGCAGGATCCGATGCCGCCATCGAAGCGGCTGCCAGGCCAGTTGATAAGCTGGTTGCGGCAATCAGTGGTACAGATGGCGTGGTATCCACGGTCACGGCCATTGATGCCGGTGTGGACGTGCTGCTGGCGAACAAGGAAGCGATGGTGTGTGCAGGGCCGATCATTCTCGAGAAAGCTGAGCGTTCTGGTGCAAACATCATTCCGGTGGATTCAGAGCACAATGCGATTTTTCAATGCCTCGATCAGTCCAGCGGTTTGGAGCGGATAATTCTGACTGCTTCAGGTGGTCCATTCCTGAGTGCGCCACTTGAGGACATGCGGTTGGCGACACCTGAAAAAGCTTTGGCGCATCCGAATTGGTCGATGGGTGCGAAGAACTCTCTCGACAGCGCGACCATGATGAATAAGGGCCTCGAACTTATTGAGGCGGTTTATCTGTTCGGTGTTCCACAAAGCAAAATCGACGTCGTCATTCATCCTCAGTCGATCATTCATTCGCTGGTGTCTTATAAGGATGGATCTGTGATCGCGCAGATGGGCTCACCCGATATGCGGACGCCAATTGCTTATGCCTTGTCCTGCCCAGATCGTATAGAGACTGCGGTTGAGCGCCTTGATCTCGTTGCGCTATCTCGTCTCGATTTCAGTGAACCGGACCACCAGAGGTTTCCTGCCTTGAACCTTGCCCGGCTCGCCGCAGATGCCGGCACACTCGGTACAAGCGTGTTTAACGCTGCAAATGAAGCCGCAGGTTCTGGGTTTTTAAGCAAAAAATGTGGTTTTCTTGATATTTCAACGATTGTGGAGCGCTGTCTGTCAAAGGCTCTGGACACAGCGAAGTCTCAGATGCCACATCGTATTACGACTGTGGACGACGTCTTGTATGTGACGGACAGAGTGCGCGGGTGGGTTCGAGACGAGCTTGCCGAACAAACTGGAAAAATATTGCATGTGGTCGATCGCTAGTACTCTTCTATACCCTCTGATGTTTGTTCTGGTGATCTCTGTGGTCATCGTGATCCATGAACTCGGTCACTATTGGGCAGGGCGATATTTCGGTGCAGCCGTTGAATCATTCTCAATGGGTTTTGGTGGTTCGATCTTCGAGGTCAAAGACAAGAACAACACGCGTTGGCGCCTGAACTGGCTGCCGCTTGGCGGGTTTGTGAATTTTGTAGGCGAAGGTGGTGTCATCGAGAATGAAGGCCATCCGCACGACACTGATGAAGCGGTTTTGCGCGACGAGCGAAAAACAGATGCGCCGATTGGTCGACCATTTATGGATTTGAGTGCTGGTGCGCGAAATGTTGTTGCCCTTGCCGGGCCTTTTGCCAACTTCATACTGGCGATCGTCGTGTTTGCTGGATTGGCGATGTTTCTTGGAAACTCGGTCGAAGAAGTCAAAGTCGCGGGGATTACCGAAAACTCACCTGCAGCGGCAAGCGATTTGCAGATTGATGACATCTTCCTGACGGTGAATGGCCGGCAAGCAGATCATCGCAGTGTCATTCTGGAAGAGATCAAACTCTCTGCCGGAACCCCGGTAGATCTACAGATGCGCCGGGGTGAAGACGTCGTTGACTTGACAATCACGCCGCGACGGGAAACTCGGAAGAACGTGCTTGGCATCAAAGAGCGCACCGGGATGATTGGTGTTGAGATGCGGGCTATGCCAATTGACCGGCAGAAACTCGGTCCGATCCGGGCGGTCGGTCATGGCGTTGAGGAAACCTTTGGCACAATCTCGACATCGATCGAAATGTTGGGCCGCATTCTGACAGGAAAAGAATCACTTCAGCAATTGTCCGGGCCAGTCGGGATTGCCAATGTTGCTGGCGGGATGGCGAAATCCACACTTGAGGTGGAAGGTGTCAGCCTGCAAACACGCCTGACAGCGCTGCTTATTCAAAGCATCAATCTTATTGCCTTCATTTCTGTTGCCGTGGGCTTCTTCAATCTGATACCGCTTCCCATTCTGGATGGCGGAGTCGTCGTCCTCAACACTTACGAAGCCGTAACTGGGAAAGGCCTTCCAGAAGAGATAGTCCTGAAGACCAAGTTTGCGACTGTCATTCTTCTGGCTGTTCTGGCCATATTTATCACAGTCGGGGACATTGAAGAGTCGGGGCTTCTTGAGCTATTCGGCGGGTTGTAGTTCAAAGCCTTAGTTGGCGAGAGTACTTAGAGTAGGACGGGAGAGTTATGCGATCAGTTTTGGCAAGCGCCGTAGCGCTGACTTCCATTCTGGCAGGGATGTCTTTTCCGGGCGGACCTCTTGAAATGGTTGCCAATGCCCAGCAGTCAGACACCGACCCTATTCGTCGGGTTGTCGTGCAGGGCAATGAGCGTATCGAAGCTCGGACGATTGAATCCTATCTGTTGCTTGAGCCGGGTCAGCCTTTTGACCCGTCACGGGTCGACCTCTCACTGAAAACTCTGTTCGCGACGGGGCTGTTCGCAGACGTTGTGATTGCGCGTGACGGTGATGATCTCGTTGTTCAGGTCGTAGAGAACCCGATCATCAACCAGGTTCTCTTCGAAGGAAACCGCGCCATTGATGACGACAAACTACGTGAAGAAATTCAGGCAGAGCCACGCGGCGTGTTTACGGCCGCGCGGGTCCAGGCTGATGTTCAGCGTATTCTGGAAGTCTATCGCCGGGCTGGTCGGTTCGCCGTCAATGTGACGCCGCAATACAAGCCGCTCAATCAGAACCGAGTGGATCTGATTTTTGAGATTTCCGAAGGCCCGGTAACCGGCGTTCGGTCGATCAACTTTATCGGCAATGAAGAATTTCCCGATAGCCGCTTGAGGAGTGAGATTGTCACAAAACAGAGCCGTTTGTGGCGCTTCTTCAGTTCAAATGACAACTATGACCCGGACCGCGTGGAATATGACCGCGAGCTGCTGCGTCAGTTCTATGCCAACCAGGGTTATGCTGACTTCCGGGTCGTGTCTGCCGTCGCTGAGCTGACACCTGATCAGGAAGACTTCTACATCACCTTCACAATTGATGAGGGTGAGCGTTACGACTTTGGCGAAGTGAAGGTTGAGACTGCGCTCGATAAGCTCGATGCAGATGGTCTCCGTGCGTTGCTTCCGATCCGCGAAGGCGAACAGTTCCGCGGGGATCAGATTGAAGACAGTGTCGACACGCTGACCTTTGCGGCCGGTGTTGCGGGTTATGCATTCGTGGATGTGCGGCCTCGTGTTGACCGTGATCCGGAAACGCGGAAGGTGAATATCACGTTCTCCCTGGACGAAGGTCCTCGCGTTTACATCGAGCGTATCAACATTGTTGGGAACACGCGTACTCTGGACCGTGTGATCCGCCGTGAGTTGCGAATTTCTGAAGGTGACGCGTTCAACCGCGTGCTTCTTGACCAGTCCCGCAACCGTATTCGCCGTCTTGGCTTCTTTGAAGATGTTGAAATCACGGAGAACCCGGGGTCTCTCGCTGACCGAACGGTTGTCGACATCAAAGTCGCTGAGCAGCCGACGGGTGAAGTCTCATTCGCGGCGGGTTTCTCATCTGTTGATGCATTCTTGCTCGACCTGAACCTGACGGAGCGCAACTATCGCGGACGTGGTCAGTTCATTCGTGGACGAATTCAGACAAGCTCGCGTCAGCAAACAGTGGACCTGCGCTTCACCGAGCCGCGTTTCCTTGATCGGGAACTGGTAGCCGGTGTGGATGTATTCTCTACGCGGACGGACTTCCTCGATATCGCTGACTACGAAACGCAGACAATTGGTGCCAGCGGCCGGATCGGTTTTCCGCTGACCGAACGCTCGAGCCTGAGCCTGCGCTATACCCTGCGTCAGGATGATGTTGAGGTTCGTGACCGGGATATTGTCATCGATTCCAATGGACGAATTGTTCGCGATCCGAATTTCCCGTTCTTCGTCATTTCGGTTGATCCGATTGATTCGAATGTCCCAACTGGCGGCGCGATTGTTGACCAGTGTGATATTCAAAACCTCGATCGGACGTCTTTGTGTCGCCAAGAGCGACGGGACTTGTCGTCCATCGTTGGATACAGCATCTCCTGGGACCGCCGGAATGATCCGATCCGTCCGACGCGCGGCTTTGAACTTGGCTGGAGCCAGGAGGTCGCAGGTTTTGGCGGCGATGTGTTCTATCTCAAATCCGAGGGCGTCGGCACAATTTATCGTGGCATCTGGAAGGACGTGATTGCGTCTCTCAAGCTGTCGGCTGGTTATGTGTCGTCCTTCAATGATGACGATCTGCGTATCAACAACCGCTTCTTCAAAGGCGGTAACAGCTTCCGCGGCTTCGATGTGGCGGGACTCGGCCCACGTGACGTTCTGACCAGCTATGACCTGCTGGGCAACATCACAGATGTGCGCCGCGCCAACAATCAAAGCGCGCTCGGTGGCAAGATGTACGCGATTGGTACGGTTGAATTGTCAGTTCCTAACTTCCTGCCAGAAGAGTACGGCATCAAGACATCACTGTTCACGGAGTTCGGTACAGTTGGTCTTCTTGATGACGCTGACAAAACTCCGACACAAATTTTCGATATCACCGATGATGATGGCAACATCATCAGTCGGCAACTTCTGCAAACGGAAGATGAAGCATCACTCAGGGCGGCTGCGGGCGTGAGTATTTTCTGGGATTCTCCTTTCGGACCGATCCGGTTCGACTTCTCCCAGATTCTTGCAAAAGAAGAGTATGACCGTACAGAAACGTTCCGATTTAGTACGTCTACACAATTCTAAGTTTGACCAAAGAGGTTCAAAACATGTTTAAGTTTAAGTCAGTTCTGACGAAACTCGGAATCGCGTGCGCCATTATGGTCGCGGCGCCCGTGGCGTTGGCACAAGACATTGTCGTCGTGGATACTTCCCGCGTTCTTCGGGAAAGCATGGCCGGGCAGGACCTTTATCAGAAGGTCCAGCAGATCGGGAACACGATGCAGAGCGAGCTGTCGCCGGAGCAACAGGCGCTTCAGACTGAAAAGAATTCGCTGGCTTCGCGTCTCCAGGGCAAAACCCAACAGGATATTCAGGCAGATACAGCTCTGGTTCAGCAGATTCAGGCGTATGAGCGGAAGCTGCAGACCAATGCTGTCAAAGCCGACAAACGGTCGCGCGAACTGGCTCAGACTGAACGCAATGCGCTGAACGCCTTTGCTGATAAAATGTCGGCAGCTGTCGATACGGTTCGCCAGCGGAAGAATGCAAAACTCGTTCTGGCCAAGTCTGTTGTCTATCTGAACGACGCGACTTATGAGATCACTGACGAAGTGATCCAGCAGCTCAATCAGGATGCGCCGACAATTGTTGTCACCCGTGTGAACCTGCCGGACGCGCCTCAGGGCACCCCTCAATAACTGATCGACTATTTCTATTTGTGAAACTTCAGCCAGATGCATGACCTTCGCTTCTACAAACTCGTCAGGGAAGTAACTGTTTCAGATCTGGCCGAATTGACAGGTGGACAAATAGAAGGCGATCCAGATCGTCGTATCGTGACTGTCTCAGCAGCTTCGTCTGCTGAGAAGGGTGCGGTGTGTTTTGTCGAGAAGTCGAGATCCGGTGAACAAGGCATCTCAGATACGGTTTCGGCTTGCTTTGTAACGTCCGAAATGGCCGGTCAGATTTCTGACAAGGTCAGCCGGATTATCGTCGGTCAGCCTAAGTCAGCATTTGCCAAGGCGTCAGAGCATTTTCTGAAACGTAGGCAGCTGGGTGAAGCGCAGCCAGACCTTGGTCCGGCACGTATTTCTGAAAGTGCAACGGTTCTGGCAAATGCCGTGATCAGTGACGGCGTTGAAATCGGCGATAATTCCTGGATCGGGCCTAATGTTGTGATTGGTCCGGGTGTGCGGATCGGATCAAATTGCCATATTGGTGCAGGCGTCGTGCTGGAAGCCGCTCTGATCGGCAACAATGTGACGATCAAAGCAAATACAGTCATTGGCGGCGATGGGTTCGGGTTGTTTCCGACTTCTGCTGGTCTTGAAGCTGTACCCCATTTTGGACGCGTGATCATTCAGGATTCTGCGGGGATCGGGTCTTGCGTAACCGTGGATCGGGGGGCGTTCGGGGACACGATCATCGGAGAATTCACCAAGATCGATAACCTGACCCACATTGGTCA
>NZUJ01000109.1 GCA_002701295.1 Ponticaulis sp.
CTTCTGGTTGGCCCTCCGGGTACTGGTAAAACGCTGACAGCCCGCGCGGTTGCCGGTGAAGCCAATGTGCCATTCTTCACGATCTCGGGTTCTGACTTCGTCGAGATGTTCGTCGGCGTCGGTGCAAGCCGTGTCCGTGACATGTTCGAGCAAGCCAAGAAAAACGCGCCATGCATTATCTTTATTGACGAGATCGACGCTGTTGGTCGCTCACGTGGTGCCGGTATCGGCGGTGGTAATGACGAGCGTGAGCAGACGCTGAACCAGCTCCTTGTCGAGATGGACGGTTTTGAAGCGAATGAAGGCATTATCATCATCGCGGCAACGAACCGCCCTGACGTGCTCGACCCTGCGCTTCTACGTCCAGGCCGCTTCGACCGTCAGATCACGGTTGGTAATCCGGACATTATGGGCCGCGAAAAGATCCTCAAAGTTCACATGCGCAATGTGCCGGTGGCAAAAGACGTTGTCGCCAAGGTTATCGCTCGCGGTACTCCGGGCTTCTCTGGTGCAGACTTGGCAAACCTCGTGAACGAGGCCGCCCTTCTTGCAGCACGCCGCGGCAAGCGTATGGTCTCCATGAGTGAGTTCGAGGACGCGAAAGACAAGGTCATGATGGGCCCGGAGCGTCGCTCCATGGTTATGTCTGACAAGGAAAAGCGCCTTACCGCCTACCACGAAGCCGGTCACGCAATTGTCGGTATCAAGATGCCGGCGACTGACCCGGTTCACAAGGCGACCATCATTCCGCGCGGTCGCGCGCTGGGTATGGTGATGCAGTTGCCGACTGACGACAAGCTGTCTCAGACACGGCAGGAAATGACATCACGTCTGGCTGTTCTGATGGGTGGTCGCGTCGCGGAGGAACTCGCCTTTGGCGATGAGAATGTCACCTCTGGTGCGGCTTCTGACATCCAGATGGCGACACGTATTGCCCGCGCCATGGTCACCCGTTTCGGTCTGTCTGATGAGATTGGACCGATCGATTATGGCGAGGGAGATGATCCGTATCGCCCGAACCAGGTGTCGCAGGATACGTCCAAGAAAATCGAGGAAGAAGTCCGTGCGCTCGTTCAGAAAGGCATGGATGAGGCACGTCGCATCATGACCGACCATAAAGATGAGTGGGTCGCGATTGCGGAAGGTCTTCTGGAATATGAGACCCTGACCGGCGAGGAGATCGACAATCTTCTGAAAGGCGTCAAACCTGAGCGCCCTGATGATGAAGACGACAAGCCGGGGCCATCTTCTGCCGTACCGATCACGGGTGCGAAGAAGAAAAAAGACAAGCCAGACGGCGATGTCGGCGATGGCTCTCCGGAACCCGCTTAAGGATTTACAAGCCCGGCCAAGTGCCGGGCTTTTTTTGTGGGTTCCGTCGGAGCCTTTGAATGCTGATTGTAGTTTTTACAGTTCAGTCTAAGGTCACGTGATGACGAAACTTTCTGCACCTTTTCTTGCGCTCGCGGCCTGTTGCTTCGCTGTATCTTGCACTCCGAAACCGGAGACCGAGTTCTGGGAGCGCCTCAATGCGCTCTGCGGAAATACCTATGATGGCAAGCTCGTCAGCGATGATCCGCAGGATATTGATTTCAGGGGTGCTGATCTCTGGATGGATGTGTCGGAGTGTTCTGGAAATACCGTCGTCGTTGATTTCATGAATGGTGACGAGGCTGTCGGGCACTGGCATCTCACCCGTCATGAAGAGGGGATCGAACTTCGCCATGTTCACGGAGGCGATGCGGTGACCGGCTATGGCGGGTACTCGACCGAAAACTCATCCGGTTCGCGGATGAATTTTCCGGCTGATGATGCGACCAAAACTTTGTTTGATGAAGAAGGCATTCCGGTATCAAAAGCGAATGTCTGGGCGGTTGAGGTTCGGCCAACCGTTTTCCGCTATGAACTCAGCCGCCCCGAACGCTTCTTTCAGGTCGAGTTTGATACAAATGAGGCAACGGATAGAGACTAAAGGCGCATCGCCTGGTTCTGAACAGGAGCCTGAACTATGATTCCATATGGCGTGCCCGTCGGACCGTCCAATCGCCAATTTCGATCTCGGATGAGGCTTTTCTACAGAGCTGTTGGTCTCTCTGTGTTGCTTGGCGTGGTCTGTGGCGTGGGTGGCGGGTTGCTCATTTTCTTGGTGGAACTCCTATTCAAGCTTGGTGGAGACTTGGTCATTTGGGGTGCATTGGGGTTGGCGCTGCTGACAAGCGCGCTCAGCTTTCTCTATATGACCTTTACGCGAAAGGGATGGTTGCTTGCCGCTAGAAACCGAGAGCTTGCTGATCAGGGTGTAGAGATCGCCCTGCGAACGGGTGTAGAAATTGGATTTCGATCGATGGAAGTCGCCAGCAAGACTGTTAAATCCATCGGCGACGCCGCCAGTAATGTTGATATTGACCTTTCATCGCTTGGATGAGTGATGACGACCCAAAACTGCTGAATGGATTTCCCTGTGTCTGAAAAGAACGCACACATCAAAAGCCGCGTACTGTCGGTCGCCGGGTCTGATTCAGGCGGTGGTGCGGGTATACAGGCTGACATAAAAGCCATCAGCATGACGGGCGGGTATGTCATGACGGCGGTAACTGCGTTGACTCTGCAGAACACGCTTGGCGTTTACGGCGTGATCCCAACGCCGCCGCAGGCTATTCGTGAACAGATCCGCCTGACGCTGACAGATATCGGTGCGGACACCATCAAGACCGGCATGCTGGGCGATCGGAAGACAATTGAGACCGTGTCGCAGGCGCTGGCCGATTTTGGCGCGAATGTGCCGAGGGTCATCGACCCTGTTATGGTGGCAACATCGGGTGACCGGTTATTGAGTGCTGATGCTGTCGACGTGCTGCGGACCCTGATGGTGCCGGGCGCGGCGCTTCTGACACCAAACGCTCCGGAAGCAGAAATCCTGTCTGGTAAGGCAGTGGAAAGTGTAGATGGCCAGAGGCGAGCTGCTGAACGTCTTATGGAAGTCGGGGCAAAGGCGGTTCTGGTGAAGGGCGGGCATGTTGCCGGTGACCTGATCGTGGACGTTTTGCAGACCGAATATGATGAGGTCTTTTTTGAAGCGGCGCGTATTGAGACGACCAATACACATGGCACAGGCTGTACGCTTGCCTCAGCAATTGCGAGCTATCTCGCGCAGGGGCGCGCACTGGCAGATGCCGTAGATGCCGGGCGAACCTATCTGTTGAAAGCGATTGAAACGGCTCCCGGCCTTGGGCAGGGGCATGGTCCGGTCAATCATGGTTGGCCGCTCGAAGTGGAACGCTGAGAACAGCAGGAACGTTCGTCACCGGAGATCCAGAAATTCTAATCGAGAGGTGAGGACCTCTGTCTAGCATTTTTGCTATTGCCAGATTATTCCTCAGTGCGTTTGCGTATGATGCCGCAAAGGAGTGGCCCATGGCGGAGTATCCGTTTTTCCAGATTGATGCGTTTGCAACCAAAGCTTTTGAGGGCAATCAGGCCTGTGTCATGCCTATGGACGCTTTCCTAGAGGATGAGGAGCTGCTGGCCATTGCAGCAGAGAATGCTGTTGCCGAGACAGCCTATATCGTGCCCATGGATGAAGGGCGTTGGAGGCTGCGCTGGTTCACGCCGAGCGTTGAAGTACCATTGTGTGGTCATGCGACGCTGGCGTCTGCGCACGTGATCTGGAAGCACCTCGGCTATGATGGTGCGCAGATCATTTTCGAAACCCGCAAATCGGGCGAGTTGAGTGTCGAGCGCAGCGAGACTGGCTATATCATGGATTTCCCCGCACCGGAGGTTCGGGAGATCGAGATTACAGAGGACGTGGTCGCTGCGCTTGGGGCGCGCCCAATCGCGGCTTTCGCCGGGCCATTCTATGCGGCGATCTTCTCCACACCGGAAGACATTCTGGCCCTGAAGCCAGATCTGAAAGCATTGAACGCCATCGGCATGAGTGGAGACTGGGACAGAGGCAATTTCGGATGCCTTGCGGCCGGTGGCGAAGGTGTGGATGTCACGTCGAGGTTTTTCGCGCCGGGTTCAGGCATTGATGAAGACCCGGCCACGGGCAGCTGGCATTGTATGCTGGCTGCAGTGATGTCTCCTCGTCTCGAAAAGCAGGAGCTGAAATGTTTTCAGGCCTTTCCGGGACGCGGCGCCCACATCGGCACGTTACTTGATGGCAAGCGTGTTAAGCTCGCAGGTCAGGCAGTTTCGGTGATTGAAGGCATTTTCAAGCTTTAGTCCGGGCAGTGGTGTGACGCTGCCCACAAGTAAGTCTCGTAAGGCTCTGAATTTCCGACCGCATACCGATCAGATGGTAGAAATCGACATGGCAGACTTTCGGCGACATTGACCTCACGCGACAGGAGAGTAGGAGAGGGGGAAGAAATTTTGCCCGGAGAGTCAGGTCATCATGTCAGAAGTCTTTGATGTTGTCATAATCGGTGGAGGCCCAGGCGGCTATAACTGCGCCATACGTTGCGGTCAGCTCGGTCTCAAGGCAGCTATTATTGAAATGCGGGACACGCTTGGCGGGACCTGCCTGAATGTTGGCTGTATTCCGTCCAAAGCTCTTCTGCACGCGTCTGAATACTACCATGCGGCTCAGCATGAGTTTGCGGATATGGGCATTGAGGTGTCTGGCCTGAAACTCGATCTTGAGAAAATGATGGCTCAGAAAGCTGACGCCGTGAAAGGCCTCACCGATGGCGTGGCGTTTCTGATGAAGAAGAACAAGGTCACTGTCTATAAAGGCAAGGGCAAGATTGCCGGCAAAGGTGAAGTCGAAGTGACTGACGCTGAAGGCAAGGTTCAGAAACTTGGCGCGAAGAATATTGTCATCGCGACAGGGTCAGAGCCAGCAAGCCTTCCGGGTATCGAGATTGATGAAGAACGCGTTGTGACGAATACGGGCGCTTTGTCTCTCAAAGAGGTGCCGAAGAAACTGGTTCTGATTGGCGCGGGCGTCATCGGTCTTGAAATGGGTTCTGTCTGGTCGCGTCTTGGTTCGGAAGTGACAGTCGTCGAATTCCTGGATCATATTATGCCGGGTGCTGACAGCGAGATTTCCAAACAAGCCAAGCGAACGTTTGAAGGTCAGGGCCTGAATTTCAAACTGTCGACCAAAGTGACAGGCATTGAAAAGCTTAAAACCAAGCTGAAAGTCAGCACTGAGCCAGCCAAGGGTGGCGACGAAGAGACGCTCGATGCGGATGTCGTGATCGTCGCGATCGGCCGGAAACCATACACTGAAGGCCTCGGCCTTGAGACTGTCGGCGTGTCCACTGACAAACGCGGCATTGTTGAGACGACGGGCCACTTCAAGACGATGGCTGATGGTGTCTGGGCGATTGGCGACTGTGTCAAAGGGCCAATGCTGGCGCACAAGGCTGAGGATGACGGCGTTGCTGTTGCCGAGCTGATCGCTGGCAAAGCTGGTCACGTCGATTATGATCTTGTTCCAAGCGTTGTTTATACCAGCCCTGAGATTGCCTGGGTCGGTAAGACCGAAGAACAGCTCAAGGCTGACGGCATCAAATACAAAAAGGGCAAGTTCCCATTCCAGGCGAACTCCCGCGCACGAACCAACCACCAGACTGATGGTTTCGTGAAAGTTCTGGCAGATGCCACCACGGACGAAGTCCTTGGCGTTCACATGATGGGCGTTGGCGTTGGTGAAATGATTGGCGAAGTTTGCGTCGCCATGGAGTTCAAAGCCGCCTCTGAAGACATCGCGCGTACCTGCCACGCGCACCCGACACTGTCTGAAGCTGTTCGTCAGGCAGCCATGAGTGTCGAAGGCTGGGCAATGCAAATGTAGGTTTAATCGGGGGTTGCGCGAGTGACCCCTGACTGCCTCTCAGGCGGGCATTCCGTCCAAAAACCGCGTTCAATCGCTCACTTTTTAACATTTTCGTGAAGCCATTTCAGAATACTCTGAGGTGACAGGCATTCGTGTGGTCTAATCGACTCGTCTCAGGTGCGTTGACTGAGATATTTCGATTTGTGCTGCAATTGAATGAGCTCGCATTGAAACATATGCCCGCGAATACACACACTCTGCCTGAGGGGGCTCAGGTAATCCTGCTGGACTCTGGTGGCGGCAACGAAACTGCTTTGCGGACGGCGGTGAATACGTCCACGCTTGATGTCTATTCGCTCGAAGACTTGTTTCAGCTTCGTGATGAGGTTGTTTCCGCATCGACCCTTCTTGTTCTTGATTGTGATGAACTGGGCGAAGCTGAATTACGCACGCTAAGGCATTTGCAGGATAACAAGCCGTGTGCGGTTCTGGTGCTGGCCAGAACGGGTACGCCTGAAGCGGCTCAGCAGGCGCTCAGAAATGGTGCCAGCACCTGCGTCATCGACGGATTTCAGCCCCATCGCTTTGATGCACTAGCGGCGATAACGCGCGAACGTTTTCTGCAATCGAGCCAGCTGAAACAGGAATTAGAGAAAGCCAAAAACTCTCTCGAAGCGCGAAAGATTATCGATCGTGCGAAAGGTCGTCTTATGGATGATCGGGGCCTGACTGAGCCTGAAGCTTATGAAATGCTACGAAAAACAGCGATGAAGCAAAGCCGTAGCATTAGAGAAATCGCTGAAAGCGTTCTGCTGGTCGCAGATATTGGCAGCTGAGTTTACTGATTCTCACATCTGTTTGCCCATTCGATAATCGAAACGCTTGTTGCGCTGCATCAAAACTCAGCATCACAAAACTGTAAGGTTTCCTTTTCTGGCTCCATATTTACGACGCCAGCTCCACCTGTTCGTCTGGTGTCAGAGCCAAACAGGTTTCTGGGGCATTCAACGGCGGATGTCTCGCTCGCAGGCTACTTAGCGAGCACGACCCAATGACGGGCAACATGTCAGGCAAAACTGTTGGAGCGGATTGTCCGCTTTAATTGCGCGAGCATTCGATTTCCGAAGGGAGGCCGGATGCTTCTCGTAGATTTGGGGAAATGTAAAATGGGTCAACACATCAACAAATTAATGATGACGTCGGTCATCGCATTGTCCATGGGGGCAATGTTTACGATTCCTGCGAGTGCGCAGGAAGAAACAGACGACGACGCCGTACAGGAACGGGTTATGGTGACGGGTGTTCGCGGTAAGCCGCGGACAATCACTGATTCACCGGTTCCGGTTGACGTTCTGAGTGAAGAAGAGCTCGACAACGTTCCGTTCACCGATGCGAACGACATTATCAAGACACTCGTGCCGTCTTATTCTCTTTCTCGTCAGCCAATTTCTGACGGTGGTACCTTCATTCGTCCAGCACAGCTTCGAGGTATGCCGACCGACAAAACGCTGGTTCTGGTCAACTCCAAGCGCCGTCACCGCGCTGCTCTGGTTTCGATTGGCGGATCGGGTACTCAGGGTCCAGACATTGCGACCATCCCAGCGATCGCTCTGGCGAACGTCGAGGTTCTTCGTGACGGTGCTGCCGCGCTCTATGGTTCTGACGCGATTGCCGGCGTGATCAACTTCATCCTCAAAGAGGACACAGACGGCTTCACGATCACGTCTGAAGTTGGTCAGTATTATGAAGATGACGGCTTCCTGTTCACGTCAGCAGCAAACTTTGGTCTCGGACTAGGCGAATCCGGCTTCGTGAACGTCTCTGTGGAATATTCCAGCCAGGACGCGACGTCCCGTGGTGCAGAATATTGTGAATCATGGGCGTGTGTTGATCCGAATGACCCGAACTTTGGTGGGTTCCGCACCGACCTTGCTGGCTATGATCCAGATACCTTCCTTGCGGGTCTTCCGGATGCGAACATCGGCTTTGGCGACGTTGTGCAACCTTGGGGTCTGCCGGAGGCTGAAGCATTCCGTAGCTTCATCAACATGGGCTATGAGCTGTCTCCGAATGCCGAGATCTATGGTTTCGGTAACTATTCGCACTCAGAAGCAGATGGCTCATTCTTCTATCGTTACCCAGGTAACGGCACGATTGAGAACCTGCGTCTGCAGGACGGCTCAGTCTGGAGCCCGCTCTACTTCTTCCCGGGCGGCTTTACACCTCGCTTCTTTGGTGAAGTGATCGACTACTCTGCAGTCGGTGGTATCCGTGGCGAATTTACTCCGGGCTTCACCTATGACTTCAGCGGTCGATTTGGTCACAGCGAGATCAAGTACACGCTGATGAACACCGTGAACCCATCATTGGGTAACATGTCTCCAACCAGCTTCCACCCAGGCGACCTGATCAACGAAGAAATGCAGCTTCAGGCCGATTTCACCAAAGAGTTTGATTTCGGTATGGCCGGACCGACCGTCTTCGGTTTTGGTCTGAGCTATATGGACGAATCTTATGAGCTCGTCGGTGGCGATCCTGACTCGTACCAGGCTGGTCCTTATGCGGGTCCTGACCCTTGGGGCTTCTGTAATGCAGGCGTTCCAACAGCAGCTGGTGCTGCTGTGATTGCAAACGGGTCGACACTCGATTGTTCTGACTCCAGCGATCCTGTTTATCAGGTTGTTGGTGTGGGCTCGAACGGTTTCCCTGGTTATTCTCCAGAATTCTCTGGCGAATATACGCGTGACTCTTATGCGGCTTACCTCGAAGTTTCCGGTGACATCACCGATCGTCTCTTCCTCCAGGCTGCAACACGTTTCGAAAGCTATTCTGACTTTGATGAAGAGCTCGTCGGCAAGCTTGCTGGTCAGTTCGACATCACGGACAATATGGGTATTCGTGGTTCGGTCGGCACAGGCTTCCGCGCCCCGACACCGGGTCAGCAGGGTACAACCAACGTTTCGACCCGTCTGCCTAATGGCTTCCCGGTCGCGACAGGTCTCTTCCCTGCAGGTGGTCCGATTGCTCAGGCTCTTGGCGCTGAACCGCTCGCTCCAGAGAAATCCGTCAACTACACACTGGGTTGGACGGGTACGTTCGACAATGCCAGCCTGACAGTCGACTTCTATCAGATCGATCTTGAAGACCGCGTCAACGCGATCTCCACTCAGGACGTGTCGACTGACCCGACATCTGGTCAGGCCTACCTCAACTATCTGGCTCTTCAACAGGCTGGTGTTGCAGGTGCGGCTTCCATTGGCGGCGTGTTCTACTTCCAGAACGCCTTCGACACGACGACACGTGGTGTTGACGTTGTTGGTACCTACAAGCTCGATTGGGGCGGCGAAGCCAGCACCAATTTCACAGCAAGTGTGAACTATAACGAGACTGAGCTTCAGGACATCGCAATTGGCGGTCTCTTCAACGCGGAAAGCACATTCGACTTCGAGAATGGCGAACCGAAATGGCGTGGTGTATTCTCAGTTCTGCACGAACTGGATGACTACACATTCCTCGCACGTGCCAACTATTACGGCCCGTATGAGAACTCTGACAGCGGAGGCGCAGCTGGCCTGATCCAGGAGTTCGATCCGGTTGTTCAGGTTGACCTCGAGCTCGGTTACCAAGTGAGCGAAGTTGTCAAACTCTCAGTTGGTGCACGTAACATCTTCGACCAGTATCCAGACGAATCTAACCCGGCAATTGGCGACAGCTGCTGTGGTCGCGTCTACCGGTCTGACTCAACCGTCGACTGGCAAGGTGGCTACTACTACTTCAAGCTGAAGGCTGATCTGTAGTTTACCGGTCATGAAAAACGCGCTGTGCAATTTTGATCCTCAGATGAAGCATTGTTGTGCAGCGTGTATTTAAAACGGAAGAGGCGGGAGAAATCCCGCCTCTTTCTGTTTCGAGGGTATAATTAGTAACGACTGATAGAACTTATCAATATTGGGCAAGAGTAAGAGTGTTGGCGGATTACACATTAATGCAGGTGGCCCAGATGGTGGTCGTCCTGATGGGGGCCGGACTGGGGGCCGGGCTCGTAGCGGGATTGTTTGGAATTGGCGGGGGGTTTGTCGTCGTTCCAGCGCTTTTGGTGGTTTTTGGATATTTTCAGTTCCCACCTGAAATTCTCATGAAGACAGCGGTTGCAACATCTCTGGCGACGATCATCGTCACGGGATTCAGATCGGTTTATGCGCACTATAAGCGGGGCGCGGTCGATATGCAGATCATCAGGGATTGGGCGCCCTGGCTGGTGGTCGGGGCTGTCATCGGTACAGTTCTGACGCGGATTCTGGATGGTGCGGCGCTGAAAATCATTTTCTCGGTCGGTGTTCTCCTTATGGGTTTACACTTCATTTTTCCGGCCAAGGGGAATGTACGATTCAAGTTCAAGGCGGAGATGCCGAAAGGGCTTCCACTGGCGGGAATCGCGACCTTTCTGGGCGGATTTTCGGCCCTGCTGGGTATTGGTGGCGGTACGCCAGCCGTCATGGTGATGACGGCTTGTGGCCGGAAAATTCACCAGGCAGTGGCGACAGCTGCCGGTTTTGGCGTCACAATTGCCATTCCAGGAACCATCTCGAACATGATTGTGGGGCAAGGTGTTGAGAACCTGCCGCCCGGCAATATCGGGTATGTTAACATGATCGCGGCTCTTTCGATTGTGAGCATGTCGGTGATCACTGCGCCGTATGGTGCCAAGCTGGCCCACAGTCTGGACGGGGCAAAGCTCAAGCGGATCTTTGGCGTCTATCTCGTCATCACATCTGCGTATGTATTCTATAAGGCCATGGTGCCGAACTGATGCGCAAGGTCATCAGAAATCAGGTTTCAAGGGAGAACGAGAGATGGATCTGAATATTTCGAGACGGTTTCTATTAGGCGGCGCTGCAGGTTCGGCGGTTGCCGGACTCGCTGGATGTGCGACGAACTCGTCTGCTGTCGCTGAAGATGTTGGCGCTTTTCCGGCGACGACGACCACCGTGGAAAACCCATATCTTCTTGGGCCTCCGGAAGGTGTGGCGCTGCTTTCTCGTAACGAGAATCCTTATGGACCGGCGCAATCGGCCAAGGACATGATTGCCTATGCGGCAGACAAGGGCGCGTATTACACGGCTCAGGGCGCAACTGAAAAACTGAAGGCGATGATTGCCGAGCGTCATGGCGTGACGCCTGACCATATCGCTCTTTCGACAGGCTCAGGTGAAATTCTCAGCGCACTTGCCCTCCATTACGGTCCAAAAGGCCCGATCGTGGCGCCGCGTCTGTTCTGGGATACGACTGCGCTCTACGCAAAGAACCTCGGCATGGCGGAAATTGCGCGTGTGCCCCTGTCGGCAGAGATGGAAATCGACCTGCCAGCCATGGAAGCAGCCGTTTCGGATACCACAGGTGCCGTTCAGCTGTGTAACCCGAACAACCCGACCGGTCTTTCAACCCCAGGCGACGTGATCCGCCCATCGGTTCGCCGTATGGCAGCGAAAGCGCCTGTGATTGTTGACGAAGCCTATATCGAACTCGCCGATGACGAAGCCGCGACGACATGTATTCCGCTGGTCAAGGAAGGGCTCGACGTTATCGTCACGCGCACGTTCTCCAAGATTTACGGCATGGCGGGTATCCGGATGGGCTATCTGATCGCCAAGCCTGAAATCGCTCAGGCCATCCAGCCGATTGTGATGTCCTGGACGCCATCGACGTCGATTGCTGCAGCTATTGGCTGCTATAACGACATGGAGTTCATCAACATGTCCAAAGGCAAGATCATCGAAGCAAAGCAGATGATCACGACGACACTGGACACGCTGGGAATGGACTATCTGCCGTCTCAGACGAACTTCATTTACTTCAAGTCCGGCAAGGAAGCGAATGCGCTACAGAAGGCACTGGCCGAGCAGAAAATCTCCGTACGCGGCCAGTATATGGACTATAATGAATGGACCCGTGTCTCCATGGGCATGATTGCTGATGTCGACCGGTTTGTGAAAGCTCTGCCTGGCGCAGTGGCCTCTATCTGACACTCGGAGGGGAGTGGAGGGGACGAGATGGGGCGGGCCTATGGCCTGCCCCGTTTTGTTTTATTCAGCGGCGTCGAGCAGGGCGCGCATACGGGCGAGATAACCGATCCAGGCTGCTCGTCCCGATTTGGTGAGGTGAATTCGCGTTTGGGGACGTCGACCTTCAAAACGCTTTTCTATTTCGACATATCCGGCATCTTCCAGCTTTCGGAGGTGGGTCGACAAATTGCCATCAGTCGCATTCACCTTTTCCTTGAGTTCGCCGAAAATGGCGGGCGAAACTGCTGACAGGTAAGCCATGATACCAAGCCTGAGGCGACCATGGATCGCATCATCTATATCAGCATGATCGAAGGGGTTGGTTGAGGTCTCACTCATTGTGCATTCTCAAACCACCATGCCGGGTTCATCCCGGATCTGAAAAATACCCGGAATGACGGTTAGACCAAAGATACCAAGAGCAGACACCAGGTAGAGGCTCGGGGTGCCGACGAGGAACATCGTCAGGCCAACAAGCACGATAGAGCCGATCACTTGCGCCCAGTTTATCGTTTCGTTTAAAAAAGCGGCGCGTCCCGCAAACGCGATCCCATAGGCCAGAAAGGCGATCGGCAGAAGCGTGTCGAACACGATGGGGGGCGCGCCTCTCAGTGTGACAGCCAGTGTGACACCCAGGAAACAGGCGAAAATGCCCGTGCCGGCTACGGGCCAGACCACGCGATCAACTCGGTTGTGCGCGGCAGAGCATCCGGGCCGGGACTTCATGGACGTGCTGATGACGAAATTACCGATCGTGCCGAGGACGGAAGCCCCAATCCAGAGCGCAAGCAAGGCATACGGACTGTCGACCCTGATCAGGCCTGTGATGATGGCCCAATGCAGCATCATGGTTGCGGACATCAGAACGCCCCACATGACCAGATATCGGCCGCCCAGAGAGGGGGCCTTCGCGCCGGATTCAGCAATTTCCCGAACATAGGCGAGATCGTCAGCCATCTTCATGTTCATTTTGTTCTCCACAAATAACTTTTAATTACAAAGTAAGTGGATTTGTAAATTTGTCAACTTTGATTTTCAAAGTGAGTGCGATTTGCGGAGAAATCGGAGATCAGGCACGTGGGTGCGCCAGCCGGTGCGCCTGAGTGAGGCGTGCGTCTTCCACGCCAAGATAGACCTGTGTGGTGGAAGGGCTGGCATGCCCCATCAACGCCTGAATGGAGCGAAGATCGCCGTTATGGGCGAGGAGGTGGCTGGCAAAGGCATGCCTGAGCGCGTGCGGGGTGGCGCTTTCGGGAAGACCCAGCGCACCACGCAAATCCTGCATCAGTTTCTGCGCTGCGCGCGGACGCATTGGTCCGCCACGAACAGCATAAAAATAGGGTGTGTCCTCGCTCATCTGATAGGGGCAGAGGCGGGCATACTCATCCATCACATCGCGTGCGGAGGGGAGTACAGGGACGATCCGTATCTTTTGACGCTTGCCAAGGATACGCAGCATGTCGGGAGCGGGGTGGTGCTGGCCTGTCAGGGACAGGGCTTCTGAAATTCGTAGTCCAGTCGCATAAATCAGAGTGAGTAGCGCTGTATCACGCGCAGCGATCCACGGTTCCTCATTCAGCGTACCTGCTGTTTCGATGAGGCGCTTCGTGTCTGTTTCTGAGGTTGGCCGCGGCAGTCGCGAGGCCTGTTTCGGGCCGGCCATGGCCAGAATGCGCGCGTTTTCGACGTTTTGCGTGGCGTCTATCCACGTGAAAAATGTTCGTAGGGCTGACAGTGCCCGAGAGAGAGAGGCGGGCGAGTCGAGGCCTGCTTTTCGTCTTTGAGAGAGCCATGCGCGCACGGTTCGGGGTTCGATCTCGCCCAGATCGCGACAGGAAGTTGGTGCCGAGGCTCTGGCGTTCAGGAAACCGATGAAGGAGCCGACGTCATGACCGTAAGCCGTCAGGGTATGGGCGGACAGTCCGCGCTCTCTGACGAGGTGCGCGAGGAAGTCTGTCAGAAGGTCAGAGGCGGGCGTGGTGAGTGACATAATTCTCGATTCTCACAGGCAGGCGTTAACAGCCCCTTTTCCTGAGGCGAACTGAACGACAAAGTGGCGCAATGAGATTCGCCCGCGTCCAGTTCATGCTGCCTCTGCCAGAACCCTTCGACTATGCCATTCCCGAAGGGTTGCATGTCGAACCTGGCCAGGTCGTGCGTGCGCCTCTGGGCCCGACGGATCGGATGGGCGTTGTCTGGGACATTGGCGAAGAGCCTGATGGTGAGCGTGAGCTGAAAGAGCTGTTTTCGACCTATCCGTCGCCGGGACTATCTCAGCCATTTCGGGATTTTATCAGCTGGTCGGCGCGGTATACATGCGCCAATCCCGGCGCAGTTCTGAGAATGGTTCTGCGCTCGCCGTCCTCACTTGTGCCATCCAAGACTGAACTTGTTGTGCTTCCCGGGCAGGCCGAGCAGCCGGGGCGACTGACACCTGCCCGCCAGCGCGTTCTTGAATTCGTAGAACAGGCCATGCCGATGACACAGGCCGAGCTGGCCCGGGAAGTTGGTGTCTCAACGTCTGTCGTAAAGGGGCTGATTGATCTTGGGTGTCTGCAGACCGATTTGCGGCAGGTGGATCCACCCTATCGCCTGCCTGATCCGGAGCGCGAAGGCTTTGAACTGACAGACGAACAGGCGAGTGCTGCTGACCATCTGAAGGGAAAAGTCCGCAATGGCGGGTTCTCCGTTTCGCTCATTGATGGCGTAACAGGGTCAGGGAAGACGGAAGTCTATTTCGAGGCGATTGCAGAAGCGCTCAGACAGGACGAGCATTCACAGGTTCTGATCCTGCTGCCGGAAATTGCTCTGACACAAGCCATCATGAAACGGTTTGAAAACCGGTTCGGCGCACAGCCCACAGAATGGCATTCGGGCCTGTCGGATGCAGAGCGACGTCGCGCCTGGCGAGAGGTGGCGCATGGTCGGGCAAGGATTGTTGTTGGTGCGCGGTCAGCCCTGTTTTTGCCTTTCCCCAACCTGCGGCTCGCCATTGTCGATGAAGAGCATGACGGCTCATACAAACAGGAAGATGGTGTCGTGTATCATGCGCGAAACCTCTGCATTGCGCGCGGCCGGTTTGAGGGCTTCGCCACCGTGCTTGCGAGCGCCACGCCGGCGCTTGAGAGTCTTTCCAATGCGCGAGCAGGGCGGTTTGACTATCTGAGGCTTGCCGCGAGGCCAGGGGCGTCCCGTTTGCCGGACGTCGATCTAATCGACATGCGCCAGCATGCGCCGGACAAGGGAGATTGGCTGTCGCCTGTTCTGACGCGGGAACTCGCCGGGACGCTGGCGAACGGCGAACAGTCCCTTCTGTTTCTGAACCGTCGCGGCTATGCGCCTCTGGTATTATGCAAGGCGTGTGGAGAGAAACTTAAAACACCGGGTACGGAAAACTGGCTGACCGAACACCGTTATACCGGGCGGCTGGTCTGTCACCTCACCGGGTTTTCTATGCGTCGCCCGGACGCCTGCCCCAAATGCGGCGCGCGGGATTCACTGATGGGCGTCGGTCCGGGTATTGAACGGGTCGCAGAGGAGGTTCGACGGAAATTACCTGAAGCGCGTCTGGAGCTTCTCTCTTCCGATACGGTTCAATCGGGCGATGATATCCGTGCACTGATCATGCGCATGGAGCAGGGCGAGATCGACATATTGATCGGTACACAGATGATTGCGAAAGGTCATAATTTTCCGGGCCTGACACTGGTTGGGGTGGTGGATGCTGATGCGAGCCTGAAAGGTGGCGACCTGAGAGCGGGTGAGCGCACGTTTCAGCTCTTGTCACAGGTGGCTGGTCGGGCCGGCCGGGCGGAAAAGCTGGGGCGCGCGCTTCTTCAGACCTATGATCCGGAAGCTCCGCTCATGCAGGCACTGGCCCATACAGATCGCGACAGTTTTCTCGATTGTGAGGAAGAGATGCGCATGGTGATGGGCATGCCGCCGCATGGTCGCCTGGCGGCGCTTATCCTCTCATTCCCCGACGAAATGGAGGCTGCAAGGCTTGGTCGTGAGATTGGCATGGCGGCACCAAATGCGGAAGGTGTCGAGGTCTGGGGACCAGCGCCTGCGCCGATTGCGGTCTTGCGCGGTCGGTGGCGCTGGCGGTTTCTCGTCCGCTCTGATCTTGGGGTTGATCTGTCCGCTTATATGGCAGCCTGGCGGAAGACGTTGAAACTTCCCGCACAGGCGCGTCTTCAGATCGATGTGGATCCGTATAGCTTCCTCTGATGCCTTACACGAACAGGAAGTCTGCAGCCGTCATAGTGTGTGCGGCGTTGGAGAGGAGGATGCCAAAGTCGGCAACGCTGTCTCCATCGGTATCGATCTCGACGACTGTCCGGGTTCCGCCCGCGACGTGATAGTAGATGATCTCACCTGCTGCGCCGCTGAAGGCAGTGCCGCCAAAAAAGAGATCCCCAAGCGCCGTCAAGTCGATCAGATCCTGACCTTGTGTGAAGTCGGTAATGTTGTCCCGCTCGGTATTTGCTGGGCCTGAATCGAGGATGTTCAGGAAGGCGAAGATGTCTTCGCCGTCACCACCGGTGAGGCGGTCGCGATGGCGATCACCCGAGATGTAATCATTCCCATTGCCACC
>NZUJ01000110.1 GCA_002701295.1 Ponticaulis sp.
ACGTTTTCGGACAGGCTGCCGTTCCGGATCAAATGCTTCATCCAGCTCACATGATGGGCATGTGCCGCAGTCAGAGTGACTCCGCCAACAAGTAATGAACCAGCAAGATAGAGTTGTGATCCGCCAAGGTCGAAAATCAGGCTCACGCCATAGATCGCGGCGATAGACAGCCCGCCTCCAAGAAGCACTTTCGCCAGGTGGTCGAGAATGCGCTCAGTGAAGGCAAATCGATACGCGCCAGCTGACCACATGCCCCAGACCGTGACGATCGGCAAAACCAGATAGGGGATGGCAACACCGAGAGGGACGTCCAGAAAACTGCCAGAAAGGCCGGACATGGCGAAGAGAGTCAGAAAGCACAGGCCCAGTATGTCGATAACCCGGGCACCAATCCGAATAGTCTTGCGGTCCAGAACCGATTGTCTCTGAAAAGGGCGAGCGTCCTTCAGGCTCGGACGTGCGGTCTCGTGCACGGACAAGGTTGCCCGAGACGGTTCTGACCTTGTTATGGGGTCAGCACGAAAGCTGGTTGCAGACGATTCCATTCCACCGGGCCTCTTCTCTCCGGCGGTATATCTAACTTAGCATAAACAAGATTTGGTAATTTCGGTCGTTGAAATTCCAAGTAAATTTTGGGTCTGAAGGGTTAAGAAGGGACCCAGAATCCAGGGGCATTGCTCTCATATCCCAGTGAAACATATGCCGCGTCGATTAGCGATTGCCCGCGGGAGTTGAGCAGAATTCCGCCGCCCATGCGATTCATGGAATAAGCGAAAACGAGATTAGCGTCTGGATCGAAAAATACGCAGCTTCCGCCCATTCCAACATGGCCAAAAGCGTTGCGCCCGATAATGAACGAACAATCCTGCCCGCCCGGGATGTGGCGATTGTCCATACTGCACATAAACCCCTGACCGAACCGGGTGGGGATTAGGAGGGTCGCATCCTGCATGCTGGCCGACGATACGGCGCCCATGGCGTCGATCCGCGCCTGCGAATAGAGGTCATCTGACGTGCTCGCTGACAGGCAGGAGAATAATTTTGCCATGCCGCGGGCATTCGCGATGCCGCCAGCGCCGCCAATTTCGGCTTTGTGAGTTATCGGCGCATTGAAATCGGTTCGCCCATTATTTCTGAGGCATTGCGCCTGAAGTGAAGCCGGGTCCGCCAACATGACCTGTGTGAACGGCGGCAGTTGTTCATTGGGTTGAGGTTTGTAGCCAATAATGCGCGAGACGCGAGCTTCGACGTCATCTGGCGCACCGATCCAGAAGTCGGCTCCCATTGGACCGGCGAGTTCATCGCGGAAAAACTGTCCAAGTGATTTGCCCGAAACGCGTCTGACGAGTTCGCCGACCGTCCAGCCGAATGTCAGCATGTGATATCCGTGGCGTGTGCCAGGCTCCCACCAGGGAGGATCTGCCTGCAGAATTGAAATGGCAGTCTCCCAGTCCAGAAATCCACCATCCGGAACGGGGGACGTCGCAGAAGCCATGCCCGCAGAATGGTTGAGCATCATGGCGACCGTCGTGTTCTCTTTGCCATTGCAGGCATATTCCGGCCAATAGTCGCCGACAGGGGCGTTGAGGTTCAGCTTGCCCTGATCAATCAACAGGTGAGCACACAGAGCAGTTGCGGCCTTTGTGCAGGAATAGACAATCGAAACGGTGTCTTTGTCCCACGGCAGCGTGCGGGCTTCATCAGCATGTCCGCCCCAGAGGTCAACAACCAACTGCCCGCGATGATAAATGCAGATTGACGCTCCGACCTCATTGCGTTGTTCGAAATTCTGCGCAAAAGCGTCGGCCACTTCACTGAATTCGGGATCAAACTGGCCGTCGATGAGATGGGTTTCGGACAAGGTCTGGACTCCTGAATACTGGTGACGCCTGATGCAATCCCAAATGTCTAGCAGGCCCATTCATGACCACAAATGAAAGAATCGACGAGGAGAAACAATTCGTTGGGTTCAGTGCGCCTGTTTCAACCGGACTGACTGTCGGGTTCGGCGGTGTCTTTGCGGGCATTCAACTGGCGGCGCTCTTAGCGGGACAGACCTTCTACAGTGGTGAGGCGTATTACTATGGCAGCGCGATTTTGGCTGTTTCATTGCTCGCGCTGATCTGGACCGACTTTCGCCATTTTCGCTTACCAAATCTGATCACCATCCCGCTCATGCTAGCGGGTCTGGCATTCGTCATTTTTGAGCGTCCGTCAGAGGCGATTTTGCACTTGGTTGGCGCGGCGACGGGATATGTCGTGATCTGGCTTCTCAACAACACTTTCCGGTTGCTGACAAAAAAGAATGGAATCGGTATGGGCGATGCCAAGTTGTTTGCTGCTGCTGGTGCATGGTTCGGCGTTCTCTCATTGCCAGTGGTATTTCTGTCAGCAAGCCTGCTGGGAATTATATTCACTGTCACAATTAATGTTGCATTTCACAATGTGCGAACACGGACGAAACAGTTCGTGCCGTTTGGTCCCGCCATTGCGTTAACGATCTGGCTCATATGGAATTTTGGTGGGGTGCTACCGACGATGAGATGAGGCAAGAATCTGCTCGTGTCACAGAACTGAAACAAAAAACGCCCTCAAATCCTCCGAAACCGTCATTTTTGCGCAAAAAAACTGTCAAAAAAGTGTTGCGTCAATATGCGAAGGCCGTCCGCAGTCTGGCCTGTCCCGGGGGCAAGTTCACATGCATCCCGCAGGCTTCATGGCTGAATGTAAAACGCAAACAGCTCATTTGAGGGGGCTCAACGTATGAACATCGCAGGAAGCCTGCGTACGGTCGCACTTGCCAGTGCTGCCGCTATCGCATTGGTCGGTTGCTCCGACACTGACATTTCTTCTCCGGGCGCACCGGCACCAATTCCGACGCCAACGCCAACTCCGACACCAACTCCGACGCCAACACCAACCGGCACGATCAATCTGATCCCGACAGGCGGCTGCCCAACTGGAACAACTGACACGCTGTTTGATGCTGTTGCTGCTGACGGCTGGTCGAGCGCCTCTGTATGTGCCATCGGCGGCACAGGTGATCGCACAGACATTACATCTGACCTGACAATTCCAGCTGGCACGACCGTCGCCATTCAGGGACCTGTATTCGTTGGTGTTGATGGCGGCGCAACTGCGACGCTGACGCTCGAAGAAGGCGTTCGTATCTACGGCGCATCCGCTTCCGGTTCGGGCACGGCTACGGACGATTATCTTGTCGTATCTCGTGGCTCTCAGCTGATTGTGAACGGTTCTGCGACTGATCCGGTTCGCATGACATCACGCTCTGCACTGAACGACGAAGAAGTTGGCTCCAACCTGATTTCTGGTTCTGAACAAGGTCTTTGGGGCGGTCTTGTCATTAACGGTTTCGCGCCAATCAACGCGTGTACTGATGCGACGGCTGTTGGCGGTTCTGCAGACTGTGAAAAGTCTGGCGAAGGCGCATCTGGCCTGTTCGGCGGCGACAATGCAGCCGACTCTTCTGGCTCAATCAATTATCTGCGTGTTGAATATGCCGGCTCTCGTCTCACCAACGAAGACGAGCTGAACGGCATCGCTTTCCAGGGTGTGGGTAACGGAACTGACGTTGACTACGTTCAGGTTCACAACAACCTTGACGATGGCATTGAGTGGTTCGGCGGTACTGTGAACGCCAAGCACGTTGTTATCACGGGTGCGGGTGACGATTCTCTCGACTGGACAGACGGTTGGCAGGGTAAACTGCAATTCGCAGCAGTTTATTCAAACAACCCGACGTCTGACGATCCGCGCGGTATCGAAGCTGACAACCGCAACGGTGAGAACGACAAGACGCCAATGTCTAACCCGTCGATCTCGAACTTCACCTTCGTCGGTACAACGGGCAACCAGCAAGGCATTCTGCTTCGCCGCGGTACTGCTGGTTCTGTCGTAAACGGTGTTGTGACTGGATACACACCAGGTATCGACGTCGATGACGCCGTAACCTTTGCCAACTACGATGCAGGCGATCTTGTCATTGAGTCTCTGCTCATCGACTCGTCTCAGCCGTTTGCAACTGACGGCGATGGTGTTCCAGCTTTCACAGCTGACAACAACATTGCCACGCGTAGCACATCTCTGACAGACCGCTTCTTCCCGGGCTCCTCAGAGCTGACCGTTCCGCCAGCTCAGCCACCAGCTGACGAGCAGGACTTCTTCGGCACAACAATCGACTATGTCGGTGCGTTTGGTCCGACTGAAGACGTCGACAACAACTGGGCAAGCTTTGCGCTCGCTGGGTCTCTTCTTCCTGAGCAAGCGCCTGCAACCTGTCCGTCGAACACTACCGACTCTGGCGAGACGCTGGATGGCAAAACACTTTGTGTCGTTGACGCAACCCAACTGCCAAACGGTATCTTCACAGGCGATCTGAACCTCACAGACGGCGACGAGCTGATCTATGAAGTCACAGGTACGCTGTTCATCGGTAACGATCGTGGTCCAGACCCTGCAAACCCACCTGCTGGCTCAGTTGCTGGTTCACTGAACATTGAAGCTGGCGTGACTGTCGTTTTCGAAGGTAACGACGACTACATCGTGATCAGCCGTGGTTCTCAGATCAACTCCAACGGTACAGCGGCAAATCCGGTCGTCTTTACTGCCAAAGGTGTTGTTGACGGAACAGTTGAACAAACCACGTCTCTGAAAGGTGTTTGGGGTGGTCTCGTGGTCAATGGTCGCGCACCAATCAACGCTTGCGCAGACGCTACGGCTGTCGGTGGAACAATCGATTGTGAGAAGTCTGGCGAAGGCGCTTCTGGTCTCTTCGGTGGTGCAACACCAACCGACGACTCCGGGCAGCTCTTCTACACACGCGTTCAGTATGCTGGTGTTCGTCTCACGAACGAAGACGAACTCAACGGCATTGCATGGCAGGGCGTTGGTTCCGGTACGGAAGCTGACTACATCCAGGTCACAAACAACCTCGATGATGGCATGGAATGGTTCGGTGGCAATATGAGCGCGTCTCACGTTGTGATCACGGGCGTTGGCGACGACTCTCTTGACTGGACTGATGGCTGGCAGGGTTCTGTTCAGTACGCCATCGTTTATCCGGGCGTTCTGGGTGTTGACGGCGGTATGTCTGACGATCCACGCGGTATCGAAGCTGATAACCGCAATGGTGAGAACGACAAGACACCAGTTTCTTCTCCTAACGTGTCTAACGTCACGCTGGTGAACTCTGGTGATAGCTCGACACAACAAGGTGCTCTGTTCCGTCGCGGTAACTCGGGTCTCTTCGCGAACTCGATCATCGCAGGTTGGTCAGTTGGCCTCGACGTCGATGATCAGCAAACCTTCGACAACTTCACCGCCGGTGAGTTCGAGATCAAATCGATCCTCCTCGACAACACAACCAACTTTGCGGCTGACGGCGACGGCGTTCCGACCTTCGCAGCAACTGACAATGTGGTTGAGGGCTCTGCGGCTCTGACGGGTGAGAACTTCACCTTCGTTCCGGGCACACGCGGTGTCGTTCCTGCGGCTGGTGACACATCGGTCCCGAGCTTCGATGTTTCTGGTTACGCTGGTCTGGAAGCTGCTGACTATGTCGGCGCTGTCGAAGACGGTGACGACGACTGGTACCTCGGATGGACGGTCGATCTCACAGGCAATGCGACCTCTAACTAAGGTCTGATCCGAATGAGGGCAGGGCGGGAAACCGTCCTGCCGCATTCTTTTTTTGAAGTTTTCGCGGGGCACTCAGCCCGTAACCTTTTTGGGGGAAAATATGTTTACCCGTCCGTCCAGTCTTCGTTGGGCTCTATTCGCTGGCGTTTCGCTTGCCTGCATGTCTCCGGTACACGCCCAGGAGACGACACAGGACGCCCCAGCTACTGAAGAGCTGCGTCAGCAGACCATTCAGGTTCGCGGTCAGTTCATTCCGGATGAGAAGCGCTCCACGTCTGAAGTGTCGAGCCTTTTGGATTCCGGCGATTTTGATCTCTCAGGTGACTCCGATGCGGCTGCAGCGCTTGCGCGTGTCGCCGGCGTTTCGACGGCTCAGGACCGTTTCGTTTATGTGCGAGGTCTCAACGAGCGCTATTCGAGCGCGACCCTGAACGGATCACCGCTTCCAAGCCCGGAACCACTTCGTCGGGTTGCACCGCTCGATTTGTTTCCGACCTCAGTTCTGAAGTCGATTCTGGTTCAAAAGACTTATTCTCCTAACCTGCCCGGCGAGTTTGGTGGCGGTCTTGTCGACATCCGCACACGCTCTGTGCCTGATGCAGGTTTCTTCGAAGCAAGCGTCGGGATCAGCGGTGATACTGAAACGACGTTCAAGAACGGTCTTCTGTATGATGGTTCTGATACCGACTGGCTAGGTTATGATGACGGTACGCGCGATATGCCGCTGCTTGCCGATACCGGACCTGATGCCGCTTTTGGTGAAGCACTGACTGACGACTCATCTCTTTTGGTTATTCAGGAAGGCGACGTCAGTCCAAACGGCTCGTTCGGATTCACGGGTGGTGAGCGTTTTGATTTCTCGCCAAGCCTGTCCATGGGGCTTTTGGGCTCGTTCTCTTATTCGAACAGCTGGTCATCCAAATCAGGGACGCGCGGCTTCGCGGATAGTGCCGGTGATGGTCTGGTGGAAAGCTTCACGAAAACCCGCCGTTCAACAGAAAACAAGATTGGTGTGAACGGCTACGGCGCTATGGGTTTGAGCCTCGACACAGATTCCAGTTCACACGAAGTTCAATTCACCGGCCTCATCACGCGGTCGACTGAAAAAGAAGCACGCTCGACTGAAGGCTTCGACTTTGACGACAACTATGAGCGTGATGACGATATCGAATTCTTCGAGCGTCAGCTCTGGACTGCTCAGGTTTCTGGTGAGCACACGTTCGACCGCCTGATGGATCTGAAAATCGAATGGCGTGGGTCATACTCGGAAGCCTTCCGTGACGCGCCTTATCAGTTCTCAGTGCTTTATCAGGACTCATTTGACGGTCTCGGTCTGCGGACGACCTCCAACGGCGCCAACACGACGTTCGGGTTCAGCCGGATTGATGACGACTCTACCGACTTTGGTATCGATGCCAGCCTCCCGATCGATTTCGGTGGCGCAGATTGCTATCTCTTCTGTCAGACAGATTTGAAAGCCGGTTACTCTTATGTCGAGAACGACCGTGATGCCGTGTCACAGCTCTTCACCATTGAAGGTGTGCCGCGTTCTGACCGTCGCATCGACTATGTGTTTGCGTCCATTTTTGGCGCCGGTCAGGCGACATCGACGTCGGTTGGCGGCAACACATTCCCGGAGCGCTATCTCGCTACGCTCGAAGTTGACGCCGCCTATTTCCAGATCGACACACAAATCACACCCTACATTCGCGGTGCGATTGGCGGTCGCTGGGAAAGCGCAATCGAAGCGGTCGACACAATGACCCTCGATCAGGACATGTCTCTGAATTATGTTGAGGCCTGTATTGATCGTCAGGAAGACCTGAGCTGTGATAATCAGGAAGACTTTCTTCCTGCCGTAACGCTGACCTGGAACCCGATTGATGACCTGCAGGTTCGCGGTGGCTATTCCGAAACCCTTACTCGCCCTCAGTTCCGCGAACTGGCGCCAACCGAGTTTCTGAATACCGAAACTGACCAGAACTTCCTTGGTAACCCGTTCCTCGTGAATGCGGCGATCAAGAACTGGGATGCCCGTGCTGAATACTATTTCAGCCGCGATCAGTTCGTTACATTCGGTGTGTTCTACAAGGATATGGAACGTCCGATTGAGGAAATCTCCCAACGTCAGGGCGATACGCCGAAGACAACCTTCATCAACGTCCCGAGTGCTGAACTCTACGGTTTCGAGATTGAATACGAACAGAGCATCCCACTTTACGACTGGACGAATGTCGAGTGGTTCAATTCCAAGGATGTGACGATCAAGGCCAACTACACCTGGTCTGGATCTGAAGTGACTGCGGGGCGTAATCCGAACGATCTCGGGCTCTCATCGGCTGAGTTCTGTCAGCAATTCCCTGGCGAATGTGTGATCACGAACCAGCAACCACTTAATCCGGAAGCATTCCTCCTGCCGGGTGCTGGTCTGATCGAAGATGGCCGTCAGCTTCAGGGACAGTCTGAAAACCTGTTCAACTTCCAGATTGGTTATACTGACGACTTGGCGAATTCGGATTTCAATATCCTGTTCAACTATGCCAGCGAGCGGATCCGTTCAGGTGAAGCCCTGAACCTCAACATTCCGGCCATTCTCGAAGAACCGCCAATGACTGTAGACCTCGTCTACAATAAGCGGTTCAACATTATGGGTCATGACTATGAGGTGTCTTTCAACCTCGAAAACCTGCTTGGCGACGATTATGAAGCCTATCAGGCTCGTGGCGGTGACCGCGTGGACGTTGATACCTACTCAATTGGCCAGAGTTTCTCTATAGGTCTGAAGAAAGAATGGTAACATGATGGAGCCTTAACTTGATTGCGGCACCATTCTGCGAAACTGTTCAGAGCCGGGGCGAGTAATCCGCTCCGGCTCTGACCAATGAAAGTGATACGTGTTGGGCGAAACGATCGGACCACCTAAACTCGGAAAAGCTCTGCTCGAACGTCGCGGACCTGTCGGAAAAGGCGTTGGCCTTGCGGTAGATATCCTGCTGATCGTCATTTGCGGGGTTTTGATTGCGCGTTTGATCTGGTCATTTCTGGCGCCCGAAGCTCAGGTTCAGCTTCCCACCAGCGGCGCTGCCCAGGCCATTGATGATCGATCGTCTGCACCGGCGTTGAGAGCCAATCCGGAAATTCTGACCAACTTCAATCCTTTCAGTCGCGATCTTCAGGCCACTGACGTCGTCGAAGAAGACGCCCCGGAAACGACGCTTAACCTGTCGATCAAGGGGATCATCGCCTCGACAAATCCAGCTGACTCGCTCGTCAGGATCCAGACGCCTGACAATAATGTTGGCCGCTATTCTGTCGGAGACAGGGTTGTCGCCGGCGTGACGATCGAACGTATTTTGAGCGATCGGGTTATTCTCATGCGCAACGGGACGCGCGAAGCGCTTCTTGTGCGCGAAAAAAGCGTGATCGGATCTGTGCGACCTGACGGAGAGCTGATTGTCGAGCCGCCACCGCAGGCGCGACTTCCAGATGCAGTTCCTCAGGCCGGGGCGGCTGGCAAGAGCTCAGACCCGGATTTCCCGCAGTCGAAAACCATCAACCTTCGGTCGTTGGACGAATTCAATGACCGTATCAGTGTCGCCTGGCAGACGCCATCAAATGGTGGCGAAAGCCAGTTAATCGTACAACGCTCGACACGTCCGGACTTCCTGACCGAGTTCGGGGTTGCACCTGGCGACAGACTGGTATCAGTAAACGGCCAGCCATTCCGACAGGAAACAGTCATCGGTTTGTTTGACGCGCTGAAGTCGGAAACTACACTTACCTTTGTGCTCGACCGCGATGGTCAGGAGTTTATAAGGACAATCAACACCGGGACGAATGTCGGGGAATAATGATGATGTCTAACCTCAGGAAGCTCGGCGTTTCGCGCGCGGTTATGGCTGCATTGACGGCAGGAACCCTGATTTCGTCGCCTCTTGCTTTTGCGCAGATGGATACGCCTCAGGATCAGCGTCACCGTATCAATCTGAGTGATGTGGAACTGACGGATCTGATAGAAGATGTGTCGATTGTTACGGGCTACACCTTCATTGTGCACCCGCAGGTGCGTGGGCGGGTCACCGTCACATCTCAGACACCGCTCACCACTCGCGAAGTCTTTGACGTATTTCTGTCCACATTGCGCGTCCATCAGTTCGTCGCCATTCCGGCGGGTGAAAACACGTATCGGATCGTTCCCGAACAGACCGCGAGTTCCAATGCTGGCGTCGTGACACGTGGCGCTAACGGCGAAGCTTTCGTCACACAAATTCTGCGTCTGAATTATTTCAACGCTGTTGAAGCCGCTCAAATGGTGAAGCCGGTGGTCAATCCTGCCGGGCAGGTCGTGGCCAACAAGAACAGCAACACGCTCGTCGTTGTTGACTATGCGTCCAACATGTCGCGCATCCGTGAAATCGTCTCGCAGCTGGACGAAGACCAGAGTATCGTTGAAACGATCGCTTTGAAGAATGTGCCTGCTCAGGAAATGGAAGGCGTGCTCAATGGTCTGAAGGACGAGTATGCCATGAATTTTACGGCAGTAGCGTCCGATTCAACCAATGCCATCATTATTCGAGGCGACGAGCTGAGTGTCATTCGTGCGCTTCAGGTGGCGCGGAAGCTCGATGAGACCGAGCGGGTAAGAGACAATATTCGCGTTATCGCTCTGAATAATGCCAAGGCTCTGGACATCGTGCCGGTGCTTGAACGTCTGACTGGCGCGATTGCAGAACAGCAGGGCGCAGGTCAGGGCAGCGGGACTGCACCAACCATTTCTGCACACGAGCCGACCAACTCGATTGTTGTTTCTGCGGATTCAGAAATGGTCGAGGCGATTGAGCGGGTTGTGGCGTCGCTCGACGTGCGTCGCCCTCAGGTGCTGGTTGAAGCCATCGTCGTCGAAATGTCTGACAATGCAGTCGATGAACTTGGCCTTCAGTTTGTCGTGTCAGGAACAGGCGACGATATTCCATTTGCGTCCACGAACTATTCGCGATCTGCGCCGAACATGCTGGCACTGACTGGCGCACTTGCCAGTGAAGGCGGACTGACAGGTGATGAGAGCAATTCGTTTCAGTCAGCAGCTATTTCTTCGCTCCTCGGACTGGAAGGCCTGACGATTGGCGGCGGCGGTGTTAGCGGCGGTACGTTGTTTGGTGTCATTCTCAACGCAGTGGAAACCGACGTCGAATCCAACATTCTCTCCACACCGATGCTGATGGCGGTCGACAATGAAACTGCATCGATTGTTGTCGGTCAGGAAATTCCGATCACAACAGGCGAAGTTCTCGGTGACAGTAACTCCAATCCGTTTCGTACCGTTGAACGCAAGAATGTCGGCGTTCAGCTGGACGTGACGCCGCAAATCGGTGAGGGCGACTCGGTCAAGCTCACCATCTACCAGGAAGCGTCCAACGTTGCGGATGCCGTATCTGGCGAGTTCATTACCAATAAGCGCTCCATCACGACGTCGGTCATCGCGGATGATGGTGAGATCATTGTTCTCGGCGGCCTGGTTGAGCAATCATCAGGTATCAGCGAGTCTCAAGTCCCGGTTCTGGGAGATATTCCCGGTCTTGGACGCTTGTTCCAGTCCCGTGGTCAAACCAACGCGCGCACCAATCTTATGGTTTTCATTCGGCCGACTATCGTTCGTGACAATGAAGACGTCCGTATGACCACAGTGCAGAAGTATCGTTATATTCGCGCGCAGGAAATCATGCGCAACGAGACCGAACAGTCTGCAATGGATGGCTTTGTGAGCGAGGTTCTGGGTACATTGCCGCCTGGCAGTTAATCTGAACGGACTATATGTAATCTGAGCAACTGCCTGATCCGGGCAGGACGTGAAAGTAGAACTGTATGGCGTCGCAATCTGACCCTGTCATTACGTATAATTTTGCCAAGGATCACGGGGTTCTGCTTCTGCCTGTGCAGTCAGAAACAGAAACGCAACCTCTATTGGGTGTGCGCGAGGGCGCGCGCGCTCGTGCTGTTCTGGAGGCGCGGCGCGCCGTCGGGCGAGTGGGCGGTCTGAAGCCTCTGACGCGCCCTGAATTTGACCATATGCTGTCGACGGTCTATGCGGCCAAAGGCATTGCGGAAGACTATGACACCGCAGGCCTGGATGACCGAGAAGACCTGAACAGCCTCGTTGAAGGTATCCCGCAAACAGCTGACCTCCTTGATGCAGAAGACGATGCGCCAATCATCAAGCTGATTAATGGTCTAATCTTCGAAGCGGTCAAACGTCGCGCTTCGGACGTTCATATTGAACCTTACGAAGACAAACTGTCCATTCGTTATCGGATCGATGGTGTATTGCAGGATGTCCTGTCACCATCGCGTCGCCTTGCGCCGCTTCTTGTCTCTCGTATCAAGGTCATGGCGCGGCTTGATATTGCAGAAAAGCGTATGCCGCAGGACGGTCGGATTTCCCTCGCACTTGGCGGGCGGTCCATTGATGTTCGTGTATCCACACTACCATCTCGCTATGGCGAGCGCGTCGTTCTGCGACTGCTCGACAAGGATCAGGCGCGCCTCGATCTGCTCGACCTTGGGATGGGCGCGGAGTCGCTTGAGGCCTTCAAGTCAGCACTCAGCAGCCCAAACGGTATTGTTCTGGTCACTGGTCCGACCGGATCAGGTAAAACCACAACGCTCTATTCTGGTTTGTCGCTTCTGAATGACCAGACGCGGAATATCCTCACCGTCGAGGACCCGATCGAGTATGGCCTGGATGGCGTTGGCCAGACACAGGTCAATACAAAAGTCGGACTGACATTTGCGGCAGGCTTGCGCGCTATTCTTCGTCAGGATCCCGATGTTGTCATGGTCGGCGAGATCCGCGACCTGGAGACTGCGGAAATTGCGGTTCAGTCCAGTTTGACAGGTCACCTTGTCCTATCGACTGTTCACACCAATTCGGCAGTCGCCGCAGTGACCCGACTTCGCGATATGGGGATTGAGCCATTTCTTCTCAGTTCAACGCTTCGCGCGGTTTTGGCCCAGCGACTTGTGCGGCGGCTGTGCCAGTCCTGCCGAGAAGCGTATACGCCTGCTGATTTCGAGGCCCGCTCACTTGGGCTTACGCCTGATCCGTCTTTGGTGTTCTATCGCGCCAAGGGCTGCATGGCCTGCAGCAATACAGGTTTTGAGGGCCGGGCCGGCGTATTCGAACTGGTGCTGGTTGATCAGACCCTCAGGCGCCTTATCCATGATGAGGCCTCCGAGCATGACATGACGGCCTATGCGCATCAGCACTCGGAAAGCCTGTTTCAGAACGGCGTCCGACATGTGTTGAAGGGCTTGACCACGGCCGAGGAAGTCATTCGGGTCTGCCGATCCGAAGGAGACGGCAATGCCAACATTTGAATATGTTGCGCTGTCACCCGCAGGGAAGCGCGAGAAAGGCGTCATCGCGGCCGACTCTGCACGCGCTGCGCGTCGGGAACTTCGCGTCAGGCAACTCAATCCGCTAAAGCTCAATGAGGCCAGGGAAAAAGCGCCATCTCGGTTTTCCGGATTTCGCGTTTCTCCGGTTTCGCAGTCAGATCTTCTGCTGATTACCCGTCAATGGGCGATGATGATTGGCTCAGGAACTCCAGTAGAAGAAACGATTCAGGCCTCTGCTACACAGGCCGAAAAGCCGGGGCTCAGAAAGGTTCTCCTGTCCATCCGGACCTCTGTTACCGAGGGCTATCGGCTCTCTGAAGCCCTGGCAGATCACCCAAAGGTATTCAACGGGCTATATCGATCCATCGTCGCTGCCGGTGAGACATCCGGCGATCTCGGGTCGGTTCTGGAACGGCTCGCTGAATATCTGGAACGTTCCAGAAAGGTCCGTCAGACCATTCAGGCGGCTCTTATCTATCCTTGTGTTCTTGCGCTGACAGCACTGGTGGTGATGACGGGGCTCATGACCTTTGTTGTCCCGAAAGTCGTCGAGCAATTCACTACAATGGATCAGCAATTGCCAACGTTGACACGTGTTGTCATCGGCATCAGCGATATTTTACGCGTATATGGTCTGGTCATTCTCGCCGGTGTCGTTTTAGCGATCTTTGGGTTTTCTCGTCTTCTGAAACAGCGTCACATCAAGTACGGCGTTGATGCTTTCCTGCTCAAATTGCCGGTGGTTGGCCCGATGCTGACTCAGATGAATACAGCGCGGTTTGCGCGGACGCTGTCGACACTCATGGGAAATGGCGCACCTGTGCTTGAAAGTCTTCAGGCTGCAAAAGGAAGTCTCAGTAACGCGGTTTTTCAGGATGCCGTTGCCCAGATCATCGTGCGTGTCCGGGAAGGCGCCAGCATCAGTCGGACTATGAAGGCGTCCGGCGCGTTTCCGGCTTTGATAACCCAGCTGGCCGCAAGCGGTGAGGCGAGCGGGAAACTTCCGGAGATGTTGTTGCGCGGAGCAAAGTATCTGGAAGACGAGTTCGAGTCAGCCACCGCCATTGCTCTGGGGCTGTTGGAACCGCTTATTATTCTGATATTGGGAGGGCTCGTTGCCCTTGTCGTCCTGTCGATCATGCTGCCAATTTTGCAGCTGAATTCGCTGGTGATCAGCTAGTTGGAGTGAATAAATGAAACGCCTCAAAGACCATCTGAAGCGCCGCCTGGCCGCGATGAAAAAGGGCGAAGAAGGCTTCAGTCTGACAGAGATCATGGTGGCGGTGTTCATTATGGGGCTTCTGGCGACTGTCGTCCTGATCAATGTACTTCCGGCCCGTGACTCGGCTATGGTTCAGAAGGCCAAAACAGATATTCGGTCTTTTGAATCGGCGCTCGAACAATATCGGCTCGACATGCTGGACTACCCTGAAAACCGGGTAGGGTTGCAGGCTCTCATTGATGAGCCAACCAATGCTGAGCAAGCCGGCCGCTATCGCGAAGGCGGATATCTGACTCGAGGCAGCCTGCCAAAAGACCCTTGGGGTAATGACTATCAGTATCGTTATCCGGGTGAGAATTCCCGCGTCGACATCTTCTCGCTGGGCGCAGATGGGCGTCCTGGCGGCGAAGACCTCAACGCGGACATTGGAAACTGGGAGAATTGATTGTCTGCGGGCGCTTTCCGTTCTGATGCAGGCGTCAGCCTGGTTGAAATCATGGTGGCGCTTTTCATCGTGGGGCTGGCCTCCGGGTTTGTCATCCTGTCCATACCGAGATCACCGACACCGCTCGAAGAGGATCGTCGGAGTATGGAAGATATGCTGACGACGACATCCCGACTTGCTGAACTCAGTGGTGAACCACTGGGCGTGCGTTTTGATGACAAAGCTGTCGGAGTCCTGCGCTTTCGCGATGGTGTCTGGCAGACGCCAGATGATCTGCGCACGCTTACAGGCTTTGCAATCGACGAGGACGTACGGCTCGACTTGCCAGATGACGAGATGTCCAATTTCAGGCTGGCCAATCAGGAGATTGTGATTGAGCCTGATCTCTGGTTTGACGGCTCGGGACTGGCGACCGCTTACGCTTTTCAACTCAAATGGAAATCCTCGACCTATTTCTTTGCGGTCGATCAGTCAGGAGAGGTAAATGTTCAGTCGCAACGTTTCTCCCGCTGATCGGAGCGAAGCCGGTTTCTCTCTGTTTGAAAGCCTGATCGCGTTGGCAGTATTCTCGCTCGCCGCATTGTCGACGCTGACATTGATTACGCAAAACCTTCGTTCGGTGAGCGAAGTGGAGGCCCGCACCATGGCCGGATTCGTCGCAGAAAATGTTCTCGTCGATACCAATCTCCGGCTCCGCATTGACCTTGGTCAGAGCGAAGGCGAGGCCCGGATGGGCGGGTATGAGTTTGTCTGGCAGAGAGACATTCTTCCAACCGGAGAAGGCGATCTGAACTCCGTTGTCGTGCGCGTTCGTCAGAAAGGTCGCGACCGGGTTCTGATTGTTCGCAATGGCTTTCGGAAAGGCTAGGCTGTGAACTCAGAGCGCGGTTTCTCACTCATCGAAGTTCTGGTGGCGCTGTTCGTCCTGTCGATTGTCTCTGCGGCGGGGACAACGGTGATCCTGCGATCTGTGTCCAGCAAGGAAGCGATGGATGTCGCGATCGGGGAGGCGAGCCAATTCACGGCAGCCCATAGCCGGATGAGAGACGATTTCGCACAATGGGTGCCACGTGAAGCCGAGAGCCGTCCGGGGCTTGATCCGCAATCCAGTTTCGTCGGCGGCGGAGTGGGCGACTCGACGCTCTTATTCTCTTTCGTGCGTGATGGTTGGACAAACCCCGGTTTGAAAGACAAGCGAAGTGGTCTGATTGCGGTGCGCTATATTTATGACGGTGGCGCGATCATTCGACAGGTTCAAACGCGCGCTGACCCGGCTTATAATCAGGAGCCGATTGAGCAAATTATTTTTTCTGATGTTGTCGAGGCCTATGCCGAGTTCAGTCAGGACGAACAATGGGTGCCACAATGGCGCGCGGTTGAAGGCGATCGCGCAGGAGCCCCGGTTGCGGTCAGGCTGACGTTTGAGCTTCAGTCTGGTGAGCGGTTTGTCTGGATGTTTCTGACCCCGGCAGGAGCCATGCTGTGACTCAGAGGCGAAACACCACCGGGTCCAGGCAGGGGGAGCGCGGCGCCGCATTGCTGATTGTCCTGCTATTGGTGGCAACCTTGTCTGTTCTCAGTGTCAGCATAGTTCAGTCAGTGATGTCGACAACGCGGGCCATGAGACTTTCCGACGCGAGAGGTCAGACCGGCTGGTATGTCAGCGGAGCTGAGGAGCTGGCACGCGTGAAACTCGGGCAGTTGTTCGAACTCACGGAGGGCCGTATCACGCGATATACGCCGGGTCTGGGTGTTCCTTTTTCATTTGCGATTGATGGCGGACAAATTTCAGTTCAGCTGGAAGAGGCCAGCAATTGTTTCAATATAAACAGCCTCGCCACAGGTGAGGACGCTCTCGCAGAGACCGGCGGACCTGATCCGCATGTCTTCTACACAGAGCTTCTGACGGCGCTGGATTTCGGCCCAAATGAGGTCAATCAGCTCGTGGCGGCGGCTGCCGACTGGGTTGATCGCGATTCGAACTTGCGGGGCACTGGTGCGGAAGCCGGCTATTATGCAAGCCTGCAGCCGCCGCGTTCGCCTGCAAACACGGACATGGTTTCCCCAAAAGAGCTGCTCGACGTAAAGGGCTATGACCCTGAAGTTTATCGGCGAATTGCTCCTTATGTGTGCGCACGTCCCGGAGCGGAGGTTGGTGTTTTCAATATCAACACGCTGACCGCATCGCAGTCGCCTTTGCTGGTGCCGGTGTTTGGTGGAGAAATTACAACTGAAGCCATGTACGGGATCATGGAACAGTATGGCGAACTGGAGCATCCGGATGTCACCGGATTTCTGGAACATCCAAGTTTTGCCGTGATCGCAACTGATACAATTCTGACATCAGTTCTGGATATGCACTCAAGCTATTTTCGAATGTCGGGAGAAGTTGTTTATCTCGACTCGGTGACGCGCTATGAGGCCATATTCGCATTGGGAGATGAAGGACGGACGTTTCTGGTCCGCCGCCGTCTCGGAGTAGATGAATGAGTGTATTATTCGCATTCTGCCCTGAAGGGTTTGGTCTGCCCGAGTGGTACCTGACCAAATCACCCAATGAAGTGGATGCGATTCCGCTCGACGAGCTGGGTCGTGTGTCGGCCGATCGCGTCGTCTGGCTGATCCCGGGAACGGATGTCCATCTGGCCAATATTGAAGCGACAGCGCGTTCTATGGCGGACCTGCGCACCATGGCCCTGTTTCAGCTGGAAGACGATATTAGTCAGGCTGTCTCGGCCATGCACATTGCCATCGGGCCCAAGTCACCAGCAAATCCCAATCTTCGCCCCGCGGCACTCGTGAGCCGCAGTGACATGCAATCCTGGTTGCTGTCTCTGGACGACCTTCCGGAAGAGTTCGCGAGCC
>NZUJ01000111.1 GCA_002701295.1 Ponticaulis sp.
ATAGGCGCACAATTACGTGAAGTGCTGGCCATCCACCAGAAAGTTCGCGGCAAGGAAGCCGACCGGCAATGCATTGAAGCGTTGGAGCGCGTTCGCATTCCGGATCCGGACCGACGCCTTGAACAATTTCCACATGAACTGTCTGGCGGCATGCGGCAGCGCGTGATGATCGCGATTGCCATGCTTTGCGGACCAAAACTTCTTTTCGCAGACGAACCGACAACTGCGCTCGATGTGACCGTTCAGGCGCAGGTTCTGTCTTTGATGAACGATCTTAAATCCACCACGGATACTGGCATCGTCCTCATCACACATGACATGGGCGTCGTTGCGCGCATGTGTGATCGTGTCATCGTGATGAAACAGGGAGAAGTGGTCGAGACAGGGACTGTCGACCAGATCTTCTATGAGGCGCGCCATGACTATACAAAAAAGCTCCTGGAGGCGGTGCCGAGAATTGACCAGCCGGACCGGCCCGGTCGCACCCGCCTCGCGCCACCGCCGTCTGAGGATGTCGACAGCATTCTGGTTGCCGACGATGTGCGCGTTCAATTCCCGATCAAGACCAACAAGGGATTGTTTGGGTCTGTGAAACAACTGCGCGCAGTCGACGGCGTGAGCTTTTCGTTGCGTCCGGGCGAAACCCTTGGCGTCGTCGGCGAGTCTGGCTGCGGAAAGTCGACGTTGGCGCGCGCCGTTCTTCAGCTCGTGGAGACGCATGCCGGTACTGTCAGCTGGATCGGCACCAAGCTCAACGACTCAACTCAATCTGCTTTGAAGTCCGCTCGCCGCGACCTGCAAATCGTGTTTCAGGACCCGTTCGCCAGTCTTGATCCGCGCATGACCATCGGGCAGTCGATCGCTGAACCCTTGACGGTTTATGAGCCACATCTGGGTGGCAAACAGCGTCAGCAACGAGTTCGGGAGATGATGCCGCGTGTGGGCCTGGATCCAAACCTGATCAACCGTTATCCGCATGAATTATCAGGCGGACAGAACCAGCGCGTAGGCATTGCGCGCGCCATGATCCTGAAACCAAAAATGGTCATCTGTGACGAAGCAGTTTCTGCGCTGGACGTTTCGGTTCAGGCTCAGATTGTCGACCTGCTGATCGAACTTCAGAAAGAGTTTGACCTCGCCATGATGTTCATCAGCCACGACCTTGCCGTGGTTCGTGAGATCTCGCATCGGATCATGGTGCTTTATCTTGGCCGCGTCGTCGAACTCGCAGACCGCACCGCAATCTATGAGAATCCGAAACACCCTTATACCAAAGCGCTGATTGCTGCGGTTCCAAACCCTGATCCGCGTCAGGAACGCAGTCGCACCATCACGCAGCTTGAAGGTGACCTCCCCTCACCACTCGATCGGCGTGCCGGACTACGTTTCATGAAGTCCAGGCTTGTCGACGATCCGGATACGGAACAATACCGCCCCAAGCTCGTTGAAGTGGCTCCCGGTCACCTTGTTGCAGAGCATGACGCCTCTGAACTGAGCGAAGGCCTTCTGGCAGACTGACACTCAAACCCCGGCACTCCTTTCCGGTGCGAATTGCCGCAATCCGAATTGAGCGCTAAGGCGTAGGGATCAATTACGCCGGGAGACCAGTATGACCAGCAGCTGTATTGAAAAATGGCACGCCTTCACAGACACCAAAGATCCGGCCATCTTGCGAGACCTCCTGGCGTCTGACGTGGTCTTTCATTCCCCGGTCGTCCACACGCCGCAACGTGGAAAGGACGTTACCTTTCTTTACCTCATCTCAGCGATGAAAGTGCTGGGAAACGATCAGTTTAAGTATGTCCGCGAAGTCGAGTCCGGGGATTCAGCTGTTCTCGAGTTCGAAACCGAGCTTGATGGCATTCACGTCAATGGTATCGACATGATCCGCTGGAATGATGCCGGGGAAATCATTGACTTCAAGGTCATGGTTCGGCCACTGAAGGCCATGAACATCCTGCACGCCAAAATGGGCGAAATGCTGGAACAATTTAAAGCTCAGGCAAAGTGAATGCTCAACGTCACAGAAACCCCTCTGAGCCTTGATGATGTCAGGGCCGCCGCGAAAGTCATTGATGGTCATGTAGAACGTACGCCAATGCGTATGTCGCGCACGCTGTCACAGATTACTGGCGCCGAGGTCTGGATCAAGTTTGAGAATTTCCAGTTCACCGCCTCCTTCAAGGAGCGCGGCGCGCTAAACCGTCTGATGGGTCTGTCAGAAGAAGAAAAGAAGCGCGGCGTGATCGCCATGTCCGCTGGCAACCATGCACAGGGCGTTGCCTATCACGGACAGAGCCTGGGTATTCCGGTGACGATCGTCATGCCGGAGAATACGCCTTTCGTGAAAGTTCAGCACACGCGGAATTACGGTGCGCGCGTCATTCTGAAAGGTGACGGTATCGCCGAAGCCAATCAGCACGCGCGTCAGGTCTGTCATGATGAAAATCTTGTCTTCATCCACCCGTTCGATGACAAGCTGGTCATGGCAGGGCAAGGCACAATTGCGCTTGAAATGCTCGAAGACGTTTCAGAGCCATTTGATGAACTGGTGATCCCTGTTGGCGGTGGCGGCCTTATTTCAGGCATGGCCACAGCAGCAAAAGCCCTGCAGCCAGGCATCAAGATCACAGGCGTTGAAGTGCAGGATTTTCCTGCACTTTATAACCAACTCCGACAGGAATCTCCTCGTCCGGGCGGCTCTACAATTGCTGAAGGCATTGCAGTCAAAACGGTTGGCGAACGTAATTTTGAAGTCTGTGAACGGCTTGTAGATCGTGCGCTTCTGGTCAGCGAAGACGCTATCGAACGTGCGATCACTCTATACGCAACGGTCGAGAAAACCATTGCGGAAGGCGCCGGCGCGGCTGGCCTTGCAGCTCTGCTATCACACCCCGAACACTTCCGCGGAAAACGCATCGGTCTGGTATTGTGTGGCGGCAACATCGACACGCGCCTACTCGCATCGGTACTCACACGTAGTCTCGTGCGTGATCAGCGTCTTGTGAACATCCGTATCATCGGCGACGACCGTCCTGGCCTTCTTGCCAAGGTGTCAAAACTGATTGGCGATGTGGGGGCGAATATCATAGAAGTGGCGCATAACCGCCTTGCGCTGGATGTTCCAGCCAAGGGCGCAGAATTTGATATTCTGATCGAAACACGTGACGCACAACATACTCAGGAAGTGGTGGAAGCCCTAACTGCTGCGGGCTATCCTCCGCGCAAACTAGCCTGAATTTCTAACCCCCAGGAGATGATATGAAGGGATTAATCGCAACAGCCCTCGCAGGTGCCGCAACTGTCTGGCTCTCAGCTTGCAGCCCGGCCGGTACTGGCTCTTCTTCAACCGTTGCCCGCATGGATGCAACACCAGCCGAAGATCCCGCAAACCCATGGGCGACGTTCGCGAGCCCGGAATGGGACCATGACAGCGAAGCCGTCCATAAAACGGACACAGGTCTGGAATACATCGTTCTGGCAGCCGGTGCAGACTGCGAAAGCGGCCCGACCGGAGGCGACCGCGCTATCGTCCATTATGAAGGCCGGTTGACTGACGGAACAGTCTTCGACTCGTCTTTGTCGCGTGGTCAGGCCATTGAATTTCCAGCAAACCGGGTCATCTCGGGCTGGACAGAAGCGCTCGGCATGATGTGCCCTGGGGATGACTGGATGGTCTATCTCCCATCCGATCTCGCATATGGTGACAGCCCTCGACCAGGCGGCCCGATCAAGCCTGGCGACGACCTGATCTTCCGTGTCGTCCTGCTGGCCGATGTCGCTGAAGACGCCTGGTCAGGCAAAGCCTACAAATAAAAAAACGGGCCGGATTTAGAGTCCGGCCCGCTTTTTTTTTAAACTAAACAGAAATTAGCTCTCAGCAGGCATTTCTGTTTCTTCTTCTGTCTCGGAGACAGGTTCTTCAGGCTGAAGACCCAGTGCCGCATAGCAGCTCTCTGCCTCAGCAAGAAGAGCATCGCCGCTCGCTTCGCTGGTCAGCTCATCACGAACCAGCAGATAGTTCCGATAGGTTTGCTCGCGATAGTCAGCGACCAGCTGTTCGCGCTCATCTTCTGAGGCATTCGGCGAGATAAACTGCTCATATCCGATAGCCGTCGCAGAGAGAGCTTCCTGCCCGAAGGTCTGAGCCTGATGGGCCGGCAGCGCACCTTTTTTCGATGCCAGGTCAAATCGTGCCGCGCAATTCAGACCGTCACGATACTCATTGGCATCGATAGACACGGCTTTGGTGGCCAGCATGTCTTCTGTCTGAGAGATGGCATCATCTACGTTCATAGATGCAGATGTCGCAGCCGTTTTATAGGCGTCCCGCTCTTCGCTTGGATACACGCCCGAGAAAGGGTCGATATTCGCAGACGCAGGGTCAATTGATGGTACGCTTGTATCCGGCTCTGCCTCGACAGAAGCGCGAACATCAGCCAGCGTGACGTCGCCGGTTTCTTGAGTCGCAGCTGTTTCATCAGCTTTGATTACGCCAGAGTCACATGCGCCTACTGCAAGAAGCGCGGCGGCGCTGACGGTAAGTGTAGCAATGTGTTTCATGACATTTCCAGTTCCGTTAGTGTTGACCGGCATGTCGCCGGTATGCAGCACTGGAAATTCCTGAATTCGCCGAGCGTTCCTTAAATTTTGGATATTTCACAGAAGAACCACAATTCACGGTCGTAAAAACTTCGCGAATACAAGGGCTTTATACTGTTGTCTTTTTGAACACGAAAACTTCGTTTTGAAATCTGAAACGGTTACTCGCTAACCGTCGGCGTTTCTGTCTGCTCTTCTGAAACACCATCAAGAAGAGCTTCGCACACCGCGATGTCTTCACCGAGCAAAGCCGAATCCACATCAGCCAGTCGCGCGTCCCGGGCCAGAAAGTAGTTCAGGTAATCACGCGTCTTAAGCCGCTCCAGCTCGTCTTTGTATGTCTGTTCGCGCGCATATCGGTCGCGGGCGCCTTCGCCCTCTATCTCAGGCATATTCTCCGCTGTCGGTAACGGGGTTGCCTGATCAACCAGTCGTGCGGCATCAGCCTGGGCCTGACGAACGGGCAGCAAACCCTGCCGCGAAGCAACATCCAGTGTCACAGCACAGTTCAGATGGGTCCGATAATGATCTGACGGCAATTCGGGCGCCAAGATCGCCAGCCCTTCTTCGGTCGCAGCAAGAGATCGCTCAAGATATTCAGGATCCTGACGGGCTTCTGCGAGCAGGCGCTCGAGGATTTCACGTTCCTTATAGCTGTAATCGAGACCATATTTGAACGGGTCGATATTGGCTGCAGCAGGATCAATCTGCGGCCCTTCAGGCACGGCTTCTGGCGTACGGTTTTCCAGATCAGCCCGAAAATTCACAAGGCCCTGAGCGCCGTCTCCATCGCTCTCGGGTCTCCGGATCACACCGTCATCAGAACAAGCTGAAATGACGAGGCTGGCAGAGAGTGCGGCAATAAGAAAAGTCGGGCGCATTTAGGATTTCCGATTGTTGATATACAGTTACATAATAAGTCCGCGCCGCGACTTCCAGTGACGTTACTGTCATCCTTGCTTAAAAAAATGACGCCTGCGTCATAGTTTTCAAATCCGAGATATGATAGTAAGATCAGTGAAAACACGTCTTGGGAGACACACATGGCTGACACGTCCACAGAAGTGAACACAGAAGAGACCGGTTCAGGCACCTATTACAATATCAAAGATGAGTGGATCGGCACGCTTTATGTGCGCGGCGGTGGCCCTATTCCACCGGCATCCGCACTGGATCTCGACCAGATCAATGTCGCAGATCCCGAACTCTGGCGTCGTGATGCCTTCTGGGACCGGTTTGACCGTCTGCGCGACGAAGAACCGCTACACTACACGGCCGAAAGCGCCGTCGGCCCTTACTGGTCTGTCACCCGCTATGAAGACATCATGGCGATTGACACAGACCATAAGCGCTTTTCTTCAGCGAGCGGCATTACGCTCGTAGACCTGGAGGAAGACTTCGCTCTGCCAATGTTTATTGCTATGGACCAGCCCAAGCATGACGTGCAGCGCAAAACGGTTCAGCCAATCGTCGCGCCGGATAATCTACGCAATTTCGAAGGGCTGATCCGCGAGCGGACCGCGAAAATTCTCGACAGCCTTCCTGTCGGCGAGCCATTTGACTGGGTCGACACGGTCTCGATTGAGCTCACCACCATGATGCTCGCGACGCTGTTTAACTTCCCATTCGAAGACCGCCGCAAACTGACACGCTGGTCGGATGTTGCGACGGGCCGCGACAACCCGGAAATCTGCCCAGGCGGTGAAGAACAATGGCGCGCAGAGTTGATGGAATGCCTCGGCTATTTCACCGAACTCTGGAACCAGCGGGTCAATGCCAATGAGCCTGGCAATGACCTGATCTCCATGCTGGCCACGGGCGAGCACACCAAAAACATGGAGCCGATGGAATACCTAGGCAACGTGGTCCTTCTCATCGTTGGCGGGAACGACACCACGCGGAATTCCATGACGGGGTCTGTTCTGGGCATGAACCTATTCCGGAAGGAATTCGACAAACTGAAGGCTGATCACAGCCTGATCCCAAGCATGGTCTCTGAAATTATCCGCTGGCAGACCCCGCTCGCGCACATGCGCCGGACAGCTCTGGAAGATGTCGAAATGCACGGCAAAACCATCAAGGCCGGCGAGAAGGTCATCATGTGGTATGCATCCGGCAACCGCGATGAGCGCCATTTCGAGCGCCCGAACGACATCTGGATTGATCGCCCGAAAGTCCGCAGCCACCTCTCTTTCGGCTTCGGCATTCATCGCTGCGTCGGCAATCGCCTCGGTGAAATGCAGCTCAAAATCCTCTGGGAAGAATTCTTCAAGCGCTTTGACGATGTCATCGTTCTCAAAGAACCATCCCGCACCTGGAGTAGCTTTGTGAAGGGCTATACCGAAATGGAAGTGGTTCTGGTGCCGAAAGGCGGCTGATCCAGACCTTTCCCTCAAACGAACACGTTCTGACATGCCGCGGCCCCAAAAGGGTCGCGGTTTCTGTGTGTGGTTTAGTCTCCGCTAAAATACAAAGAAGGACTGAACCCATGAGTTCCGACACCTCGGATGTGCCCGAGCCGGAAGGCTTTCGCACACCCACAAATCTGCGCGGACTTCTTCCGCAGAGGTCATTTGGACTGAAACTTTTGCTCGTCTGCGCACTTGCGCTGCTGATGGCCATTCCCGCCCTGTTCGTTTACACAGTCGTCTATGACCGCTCCAGCCGCGCCGAGACAGCCACGCGCGCCGTCAGTGAACGGTATGGTGGCCAACAGACTGCCATAGGCCCGGTACTGATCGTCCCCTACTCTCAGCCGGTGACCGAAGGCATTCGCACGAAGACCGAACGGAATGCTCTGGTGCTCTACCCTGAAACAGGAAGCGCTGTCACAACCCTTGCCACGGAGGTGAAAACCAGCGGCATTCATGAAGTGCCGATTTACGCCGCCGATATCGCCTTTGATGCCAGTTTTCAGACGAGTCGGATTACAGACTCTGTGCCAGCCGAGGCGACCATCGACTGGAACGATATCCGCCTTCTGGTGGGCTTGTCTGACAGCCGCTCGGTTCGGAAACCGACAGAGATTAAGGTCTCCGGTCAGGACATGCCGGTCGAGCCTATGTCCGCACCTTCAGGCGTTGAAAACTGGAACAGAACATCCATGACTCTTCTCGGGACCACGCTTTCAGGTCTCGACAACCGGGCGACACCTCTAAAGGTTTCTGCCGCCCTGTCTTTCTCAGGTGCTGAACGAATCGCACTCTCACCTTTCGCGCGCACCACGACGGTCTCTGTCTCCGGTGACTGGGATGATCCGAAATTTGAAGGCGGGTTTCAGCAGGCGGCCTATGAAGGTGGAGGCGATGGCGAAGGTTTTGCGGCGACCTGGACCATTCCATATGAAGCACGCGGTATTCCTGGATATCAAAATGCCGCTCAGGCCTTTTTCAGCATGCAAGGACACGAAAATACTGTCAGCATCCGCCTCATCAATACGGCTTCGCCTTATCAAAGCGTACAGCGCGCTCTGAAATATGCGCTCATGTTCATAGGCTTCGTCTTTCTGGCCTATTTCCTGTTCGAGATTGTCAGCCAGAAACGAGCTCACCCTGCGCAGTATGTGCTGGTTGGTCTCGCCCAGTCTGTGTTCTATCTCTTGCTGCTCGCACTGGCTGAGCAGACCGGGTTTGACGTCGCTTTCTGGGTTGCCGCCGCCATGACCATCACGTTGACCTCAGGCTATGCGACGAGCGTGTTCCGCAGCCGCATGTATGGCTATCGTGCGCTAGGCATCTTCACCGCTGTCTACACGCTGATTTACGTCCTGATGCGGATTGAGGATTTCGCGCTTCTGGTCGGTGCGTTTGCCAGCTTCATCGCCATCGGCTTCACCATGTATATGACGCGCAACATCGACTGGTATGGTGGAAACCGGCAAGCGACGACCTGACAGCTAGCAGACATAAAAAGGGCCGGATGATCCGGCCCTTTCTCTATTCTATTCGGTGGTCTTCTTCGTTGTCCGCGACCGTGTCGTTGTGGTCGGTGTTGGCGAAGACGGCGATCGTCCGGACCATTGGTCCAGCTTGCGCCCTGCCCATTCGCGGCCACCAAGACCAAAGGCCAGCGCACCTCCGACACCAATTACGACAGCAATCGCAATGGCCAGATATTCAACAATCCGGATCACAAATGTACCGTCTGTCGGGTCAAGCCGCATGGCTGAAATACCGATGATCGTGAAGAAGATCAGAATTGTGTACTTCACCACCTTGGCGGCAATATCGGATGCACCTGTTCCGGCCGCATCGAGAATGCGTCCCGCGGCGTTTGAGAAAATGAAACCAGCAATGATGATGACAATGCCAAACAGGATCTCGCCGCCCTGTTCAATGATGATCGACACAAATTCCGAGAGTACCGCGAAGCCGATAACCTCTGCGGCTTCCACCGCGCCGATGAGCAGAATGGCAATTGTCACGATCGTGGAAACCGCTTTGGTCGCCGTGAGTCCGTTCTCTGCTTTTGGCTCCAGAAGTCCGAGTTTGGAAATGTAAGCATCAAAGCCAAACTGTGGCAGGACGCGCTCAATCAGCATGGCAACAAACCGAGCGATAAAGAACGCAATAGCGAGGATCAACAGCGCCACGAAAATGCGTGGAATCGCCTCCAGAATAGAGGTCAGCATCATCGAGACCGGTACGGTGATCGAGTCGATCGCCAGGGCTTCGACACTGGCGAGCACGACCGGAATAGCGATCAGAGTGAAGGCGATCCACCCAATAGCAGATGACACCGGGTTAGATACGGTTGGCGTATTTGCGTCGGTGTCGTTAGGCTTTTCTACGAGGCCGGTTGTGTAACTATCCAGGCCAATAGCCGTGAGTACACTCTCGACGAGCTTGCGAACCACCGCTGCCAGCAGAAGCCCCAGTCCAAGAATGAAGATTGCAGCGATCACATTCGGCAGATAGGTGAGAATCTCGCCCCACATCGCCTCAACCGGCTGAATGACGCTACTTAATCCAACGACGGAAAGCGCAATCGCGATGACGAAAAGGAACAGGAGATAGAATAGTACCTCACCAATCGCGTGGCCGATGCTCTCCTCTCCTGGCACATTGTCGTCATTAACTTTTTTCATGAATGGGAGTTTGTCGATGCCAGATCCGATCAGGCTCGCGACGAATTTACATATAAAAAAACCGACCACGAGAATCAGGCCGGCTGCAACAATCATGAAGACCCAGGCGAGGCTTGCCGCCAGTCCTTCATTGCTTGTGAAATTATGAGCGAAATTGAGATATGGTTCCATATTGAAGCCCCCTTTTGTCGTTGAATCGGATGGTCTGGCCCATCAAATCAACGGAGGCCGCGAGGTGTGGTTCCAAAAAATTCAGAAATCGTTCGAACTTTAGAGGTCGGCGGGCACGAATGGTTTGTCGGGCGCAGATCCGAGCTCATAACTGACATAATTTCGAAGCTGTTCTGTGACTTTCTGGACATCACCCGTCAGCGTCTCAGGCAGGATTAACGGTCCACAGGTGATTTCAAAAGCCGATCCCGTCTTGTTCAGCAACTCATAAAACAGCGTGATGTCTCGCAATTCTCCATTGAGCCTGGACAGGGCGTAGTAAAGCGTCGAGTTCCGCGCATTGAGATTCATCGGCAAAATTGGGCATTTCTGTTTTCGCGCCAGGGAAACCACCGTCGAAAACCAGTCTTTCTCAGTCAGCTTGCCGTTCTCCATGTTGGCAAGTTTGCCCGACGGAAAGATGATGACGCATTGCTCGCGCTCAAAAGCGTCTTTGGCGCGTCGTAGCGTTTCCTTGGTTTTTGCAGCAGAGCGTTTGTCCATAACCCATTCGACCGGGATGATCGTATCTGCAAACCCTTCGCTCACGCGTATCGCATCTGCATTGGCAAAAAACAGAAGGTCAGATCGCACCTGTTTCACCGCTTCCCAGACGGCCACACCGTCAGCCAGACCCGTCGGGTGATTGGCGGCAATAATGAGTCGTCCCGATGATGGAATGCGCTCAAGGTGATGCGTGGTCAGCTTGAAGGCCAGTCGCGTCGCCAGATGATCGAAGGAATCCGCGCCGGGGAGTTGCTCTACCAGGTCGGCCATTTCAACCGCGCGCTTATAGCCCAGCATTCTGTAAAGAACCGGACGGATAATCGGCCAGGTCCAGTGACTGACGAAACTCGGACACCTCTCCTCGATCAGAACATCGACGATATGCGCGTCATCGCGCTCCTCGTCCGGGAGGAACAGAGCCGTACCATCTGATAGAGTTTCTTCAGTCGTCATCGAAGGTGTTTAACCCGGATACACGGTCCAGAGAAGGGCGAAACACGCCAGCAAACACTGCGATATGGTAAATCGATTCGTTAACCGAAGCCGGTTTTGTCCGAAATTGTTAATCCGATAGTCGGGTACAATGAGTAAGGAATTTCAGAGAAACCCTTAACGCGCCCATACAAGCGCTAAAGCCCCCTGACACTTCATTTCGATCCTGAAACATTCTTCCAGCCCTAAAAATAGGCCGTTTCCGCAGGACTTTTCTCGCTTTCGCAGGCCCGACAGGGAATTTTCGTTTCGCCTTCGCAATGGTTTTGACCGAAAATTTCAGAAATTTCGTTCATAAATTTTTTCGCCGATCGAGCCTGTTTTGAAAGTTAAATTTACCTTTGAGAAAGAACCATGACGTATTTTTTGCGGCACGAGAGAGGGCCAGGCTGGCCGGGCGGAATATGGGGATAACAGATGAAAGTCCTGTGGATTGAAGACCACATACGTGCGCAGGAAATGCTCATGGTCGCGGCGACGAAAGCTGCGCGCCAGCGTCTGCAGCTCGATCTGGTGCTCGCAGCAAATCTGATGGAGGCTGAGCGCCGTCTCCGTTTTGAGCGTTTTGATCTGGTAGTTCTGGACCTGAGACTTCCAGATAGCATCGACGAAACCATGACTTTGACACGCGTTGCCAGCATGGGTCGTTTCCGTATGGCTGTCGTTTCAGCGAGCGAAAACCGAGATGCTGTTGCTAAGGCAGCAATTGCTGCTGGATGTGATTGTGCTCCAGAGGCCGTTGCGAAAGAAGACCTTCCATTCAATCGCTTTATCCAGCGTCCTGAAGAGTTCTACGACTTCCTTCTAAGCCTGTTGCCGCAGAAAACGACAGAAGCGGCTTAAACCCGCTTTTCCAGAAATAGACGACATTCTGAACCCGGCGCATCCGCCGGGTTTTGTGTGTCTGCGGCCCGTCGCAAACCAGATTATCGTTTTCTTTTTTGACCTTTCGGGTCCGGCCACATAAGTGAGGACAGTCGCTTTCAATGACTGCCGGGGTTACCGAACATGGAAGATCTGCTCGCTGCGCGTGGCTCGATGATTTTTCTCGCCGCGAATGTGGTGCTGAGCCTGTTTGCCTTTCAGAACCGGGACTTTCTGAATTGGGGCATACTTCATACCGGCGCCGTTTTCCGCGGTCAGGAATGGCACCGCGTTCTGACTGCAGGGTTTCTGCACGCCGACCCGATGCACCTTCTGTTCAATATGGTCACGCTGTTCTTCTTTGGGCCAACAGTTGAAGGCATCATCGGCAGCCAGAATTTCTTCATTGTCTATCTGGCAGCCCTTTTGGGTGGAAACCTGTTTGCGCTATTCAGGCACAGGAATGACATAAACTATTCCGCTCTGGGGGCGTCTGGCGCCATTTCTGGGATCCTGTTTAGTTTCTGTCTCTTTACACCATTTTCGATGATTATCGTATTTGTCGTGCCTGTACCTGCAATTCTCTATGCAATCCTGTTCATTCTCTATTCCATCTACGGCATGGGTGCGAACAACGACAATATTGGTCATGATGCGCACCTCTCCGGCGCGATCATCGGCGTGCTGACAACGATCCTTCTCGTCCCGGCATCGCTTCAATACTTCCTCAGCCAGATTTCGAGGTTCCTTGGCTAAATGGGCGATCTCCTCAACCGATATCAAGCCAAACTCGATGCAGGACAGATAGAGCCTGACGCAGGCCAGGCCGAAGTCGCGAGCCTGCTGGACGATCTCGAAAACCGTCTTGAAAACCGCAAGGACGGCGGCTGGTTCTCCAAACCGGAGGCCATCAAGGGGCTTTATCTCTGGGGCGGTGTCGGGCGCGGCAAATCCATGCTCATGGACCTGTTCTTTTCAACGGTTCAGGTCGAACACAAGCGTCGGGTGCACTTTCATGATTTCATGCAGGAAACCCATGCCTTCATCAATGACTGGAAGAAGCTGAGCTCAAAAGACCGCCGCGCGACAGGCTGGGCCGTCAAAGGCGGTGATGACGACCCGATTCCGCCTGCCGCAAAAAAGATCGCGGCAACTGCAGAGCTCCTCTGCTTTGACGAGTTTCAGGTAACCGACATCGCCGATGCCATGCTGCTCGGTCGTCTGTTCGATCATCTGCTTGATCGCCGCGTAACAGTGGTCGCGACGTCCAATCGCCATCCGGACGACCTCTACAAGAATGGTCTAAACCGCCAGCTTTTCCTGCCCTTCATTGAGCATCTGAAAGCCACCCATGACATTCATGAAATCCGCTCAGAACGGGACTACCGGCTGGAACGGCTGACGTCCGCGCCAGTCTATTATTCGCCGCTTGGTCCGGCGGCTGATCAGGCCATGCAGGCCGCATGGGACAGGCTCACAACTTGCGCTGAGCCTCACCAGACCCACATCACTGTACAGGGACGAGAAGTCACCATACCTGCTGTTGCGGCGGGTGTGGTTCGCATGAGTTTTGATGAGCTGTGCAACCGGCCACTCGGCCCGGCTGACTATCTGGCTCTTGCGCGCAACTTCGACACCTTCCTCATCGAAAACGTGCCAAAACTCCAACCCGAAAACAGGAACGCCGCCCGCCGATTCGTGACGCTGATTGATGCGCTGTATGAGGCGAAGACCAAGGTGCTAATCTCCGCTGAAGCTGAACCCAATGACCTCTATGTCAGCGGTGATGGTGCGTTTGAATTTGAACGCACCTCTTCACGCCTGTTCGAGATGCAGAGCGAAGACTATCTGGCCGCGGAGCGTGTCGTCTCCGAGGACGACTAGCCGCTACTCTGCCAGCTGGCCCGCCAGAAACACTGTCAGTCGATCTGCCATTTTCTCTACACCTTCCACCGTAGGGTGAAGCCCATCCAGCATGAGGAGATCAGGTTCATCCCACACACCGCGCATGAACCCCTCATAAAGCGGCACATCATAGGCCTCAGCCAGGTCTGGATAGAGTTTCGCGTAACCCGGCTGCAGCATTTCATAGGTTTCGGGCCAGCGCGGCTCGAGGCCTGCCAGCACCACAGAAATACCATCCGCCTGCGCCCGTTCGATAATGGCTTCGAGGTTTTCCTGAGCCACCTCGGCCGGAAAACCGCTGAGAAAGTCGTTCGCGCCCAGTGCAATCACCAGAATATCCGGATCAGCTGACGAAACGCTCCAGTCATAACGGGCAAGCCCCATAGCCGTCGTGTCACCGGATACGCCCGCATTCACCAGCTTCACACTGAGACCGTTCGATTTCAGTCGACGCTCAATGACGGCGGGCAGAGCTTCTGATTGCGCCAGATTATACCCGGCGGTCAGGCTGTCGCCGAGGATGACAATTGTTTTCGTCTCGCTCATCGCGTCCTCTACAGGCTCAACCCGGACCAGTATCTCGTCTGTGGCGTCTGAAGCGACCGTCGGGGTCTGCGCATTGTCTGAGACCTCGGACGAACACGCTGAAAGAAAGCACCCGAACACCAAAGCTACACAGAACGACCTCATTTCAACCACTGTCACCCCTGCTTCGCCTGATCAGAATGATAGGAAGACGGGACCGTGAAGGTCACCGTCGCGCGGCTGGCCGGCACAGTCATGTTCTCTTCGCGGACATCCACTTCGGCAACGGCAAACCGTTTTCCGAGCTTGATGAGCTGCCCCGTCGCAATCACATCCCCCGCCTTGCACGGATTCAGGAAATTAATGTTGAGGCTCGACGTCACCGCTCCGGGCACAATGCCGAGCCGTGTGAACACAGCGATATATGTCGCCGTATCAGCCAGCGACATTTGCAGCGGCCCCGCAATCACACCGCCCGGACGCAGATAGTCATCCCGATAGGCGAGCCGCAGCTTGCACCAGTCTTCACGCACCTCTTCGACCGCGATACCCGGGCCCTCACCTCCGCGCGAAAACGCCGCCGCAAGAAAAGTGTTGATCTCTTCTGCCGAAACCTTCGACGTCATAGTGCCTCCCTGACTGGATTGTGACCACATGACCGGGTCTAGTTATTCATTATTGCGCTCTGAGGTCTATATCCCTTCTTGAGCACACGATAACGTCAGCCCATCCCAATGGGACAGGAGCCATCAGTGACATCCGTTCTCGACCTTGAAAATGTCAGCCTGACCCTCCCCGCGCAGTCCGGGCCTGTCGATATTCTGCGCGGCGTCAGCCTGAGCGTGACGGCGGGTGAATGCGTCGCCATTGTTGGCCCCTCCGGTTCTGGCAAATCCTCGCTCATATCTGTTGCTGCGGGCCTTGAACGGGCGACCAGCGGCACAGTGACCCTTTTGGGAACTGGCCTTGGCGACCAGAGCGAAGACCAACTCGCCCGACTTCGGCGTGGAAAGGTCAGCCTCGTCTTTCAGAGCTTTCATCTCCTGCCAACAATGACCGCGCTCGACAATGTGCGCGTACCGCTCGAAATCGCCGGCGCAGACAATATTCTCACCCGATCGGAAACGCTTCTGCGGGATGTCGGGCTTGGCGACCGGATGGATCATTATCCTGGTCAGCTCTCTGGCGGAGAACGCCAACGCGTTGCCGTCGCACGTGCACTTGCCTGCGACCCAAAACTGGTTTTTGCCGACGAACCCACAGGAAATCTCGACAGCGAAACCGGGCGTGGCGTAGCCGATAAGCTCTTCTCCATTGTGCAGGAACAGGGCGCTTCTCTGGTTCTCGTGACCCATGATCTCGCGCTCGCTGAACGCGCTGACCGCGTCCTCACCATGCAGAATGGACACCTCCTCACGTGAGCGCCGCCTGGCGCATCGCGGCTCGCGAACTCGCGGGCGGCCTGAAAGGCTTTGGTGTTTACATCGCCTGCATCGTGCTGGGTGTTGCAGCCATTGCGGCATCTGGGTCCGTCACGGAAGTCTTCACGCGCGGCCTCACGGCAGAGGCCCGCATGTTGCTCGGCGGCGATGCCATGTTCGCCGTAAATCAGCGCCGCGCGAATGATGAAGAACGCGCCTTCGCCACCGAACTTGGCCCGACAACTGAGAAAATCTCGCTCAATGCCATGGCGCAACTGGGCGAACAGAGACGTCAGGTCGATGTGACGGCGATTGACGAGGTCTACCCGCTGGTCGGTGAAGTTCAGCTATCCGGCGGCGCTAGCGTATTTCTGGATGACGTTCTGGCTCTGAGTGACGGCGTGTGGGGCATTGCTGTCAGTCAGAGCTTTCTCGACCAGTTCGAGGCCAGAATCGGTGATCGCGTTCGCATTGGCGCAGTCGATGCAGAAATAAGAGCGCGCATGGATAAACTTCCGGACCAGATCGGCGCACCGGGTGCATTCGGACCGGAAGCCCTGATCCGCCTCACCGCCATGGAAGAGACAGGGCGGCTCAGCGTTGGTCAGCTTTTTCGTTCTCGTCTTATCACGCGCTTCGACGATGGCATGACCTTCGAGAAAGCGCGTAGCGATTTCGAAACCGCCTTTCCGGACACACAGCTCCGACTGCGTGAACCAGAAGATGCAGTTGATGGCCTGAAAGACCTCCTGCAAATCCTGAACAACTTTCTTGCCATTATCGGCATTGCAGCGCTGATCGCGGGCGGCATTGGCGTTGAACAGGCAACAAGTTCATTCCTTCAAACCCGTATTCCAGTGATCGCGGCGCTGAAATCGCTCGGCGCAGAAAGTGGCACGATCCGTCTTGCCTATGTGCTTCAGCTTGGCGCGCTCGCAATTTTCGGCGGGCTGGTCGGCGTCGCGATTGGCGCAGCGGCACCTTATCTCATGGTCCAGTTTGCAGGCGACCAGATTGCGCTTCCTCAAGCGCTGGGCATCTACCCGGTTCCGCTCCTGACCGCCTTTGGCCTTGGGTTGCTCGTAGCAGGCGTGTTTGCCCTCCCGGCGATTGGACGGGCGCGTGCGACGCCGCCATCAGCTCTCTTCAGAAATCTGTCCGAAGAGAAACGCACGCGAACCCCGATGCTTGAGCGCATCATCGCGGGGCTCTGCCTTCTGCTCCTCACCGCGCTTGCCCTCATCATGAGCGCACGTCCGCTCATCACGCTATCTCTTCTTGTCGGAGCTGGTGCGGCCTGGGGGCTGTTTTTGCTGGCCGGGCTCGGCGTTAAACGCCTCGCAAAGACGGCAGCGAAAGGCGCGAAAGGCTATTGGCGTCTCGCGCTATCCAACATCTCCGGGCCGGGTTCACTGGCCATGACGATCATTCCGTCGCTCGGCCTTGGGCTCGCCTTGCTTGCGCTGGTCGTGGCTATCCAGACAAACCTGCTCCGCCAGATCAGCGAGACCGCCCCGGCCAATGCGCCTTCGCTTGTTTTCACCCAGATTCCCTTCGACGATACCGACGCATTTGACACCTACATGTCGGATTTCGGTGTCGACACGTCAGACCCGGAACAGTTCCGACGCGCCCCTTTCCTCTTCATTCGCGTGACCAGCATTAAAGGCGTACCGGTTGCCGAGGCCAAAGTGTCAGAGGCCGAACGCTGGGTCGTCCGCGGTGAGACCAGCGTGACCTATCTCGGCCCTGAGCCCGATGACGGCGAAATCGTCGAGGGCAACTGGTGGCCTGAGGATTATTCCGGCCCGCTTCTCGTCTCCGTCGAACAGGGCGCAGCAACGGGGCTAGGACTCTCTCCGGGCGACACACTCGGCATTTCGGTGTTTGGCCGCGACCTCACTGCAGAAGTCGCCTCTATCCGCAAGGTGGAATGGGGCACTTTCGGCATTGGCTCCAATACTGCGTTTGTCTTTTCTCCGGGGTCGCTAGAGGCCGCGAAGCCAACAAATATCGCCATTGCCCGTACCGAAGGCGCAAATGATCGTGCGATCATTGATGGTCTCAAGACGGATTTTCCCGAAGTTCTTGTCTTTGAAACCCGCCCGGCATTGGAAGCGGCCTCCAAAATCTTCAATGACATATCTCTGGCGGTGAATGCAGCAGCGAGTGTGGTGACGCTGGCAGGGCTTCTCGTCCTCTTTGGCACGCTGGGCGTTGTGGCGCGGCAGCGTGCTGTGGAGTCCGCTCTTCTCAAGACACTCGGCGCAGAAAAACCAGATGTTCTGAAACTCTATGCAGCCGAATTCGCCATCGCCGGAAGCGTCGGCGCGCTGATCGGATGCCTCATCGGAATTATCGGGTCCTGGCCAATCATTGTTCGGGTATTTGAAGCCAAATGGCAGCTCCCCGCTCTTCCGATGCTGACGATTCTGCTGATCGCACTCGGCATTTCTGCCATAGGCGGGCTGCTGGTCGGCATGAGCGCCCTGTCACGTCCTCCAGCGCGTGTTCTGCGTGATGGATAACGATTTAGGCTTATTTCCTGTTCTTCTAAATAAGAAAAAATCAATAAAAGGGTCTTAAAACTAAAGAAAAGGAGCGGGAACTCCTTTGCTTCACTGCGTTCAGAAGCAAGAAAAGGCGAGTTCGGAAGGGAAAAAACCAATGAAACCTGCACCATTTCGGATGTTGGTCAAATCAATAGCCCTTTCTGGTCTACTGATTACCACAGGTTGCAGCAAACCGATATCCAGCGAACTTCAACAAGCCTATACTACCTATGCGACTGAGATTATGCAGGGCCATGGCCACAAAGCGGCCAAACGCGTCTCACAAGACACGATTGAGCACTATCTCAGCCTGCGGGATACCGCTCTGGAAGGTGGGACACCCCAGGGTCTTTATGACGAAGTCTCGGTCTATTACCTGCGGGCCAAATTTGATGACGTCTCGATTGCAAAGCTGACAGGGCGTGACGTCATGAATGTCCTCGCCAAAGCTGAACTGATCGGCGAAAAGGATTTCAACGAATATACGCTGTCAGACATTCGATACACCGAAGTCGAAGCCCGCGCTGACCTGGTCAAAGGCGGGGAAACAACGCCCTTCGAAATCCGTTTTACCAAGGAAGACGGCGAGTGGCGGGTTCACCCTGAACGCTTTCGCGCGAAACGAAATGAGCTGCTGGAAAAACGGATCGTGACTTTTGAAGGTCAAAGAGATGATGTGATCAGTGAGCTTCTCAAAATGCGGGGTATTGATAGCGGTCTGACGCCAGCGCTGCGACAGCCCCTGCGCCAGCCTTCCGGTTAGTCGTTTCGTAGCCAACCAGCAATCGACAATCTCGGTTTGCCAGCAAATGCCGAAACCGGGCTGACGGAGTGAATTTTCCGTCCATCGAACATGGTCAGCATGTTGAACCGCGGACGGAACGCCGATTCGATATCTGTGTTCTTGTCGAGAAACATGAGAAGTCCGCCCCAATCCGTCATCCAGCCTTCGGTGAAGCCAAGCGTGTAGGCGCATCGGCGTTCGTGCTGCGCCCCATCATCGACGTGACGGGTAAGGAAAGAACCGCGCGTATACAGTGTCGCCTGAGCATCCACCTGGGTGATCCCCGTTTCGCCGATGACGGCTTCGCCAAACTTCCTGAACTCCTCTCCGTTCAGAAACGCCAATAGTTTGTGAATCGGGTGGCCTGAGTCGCGGTTCTCTTTGTGAGCCTCATTCATTTGATAGGCGTTGTAACAGTATCCGTAATTGCGGGTAGCAAGTGCCATAACCTTCTGCATTAACTGGTTCATACCTTGCGGCCCCAGTCGTTGCCGATCGGCATTCGACAATTGCACCACCCCGTCCTGCGGATCCGAATAGACAAGCTGCCATGGCAAACCGGCCAACATCTTCTCCAGAGCGTTCGCAAGTTCTGGCTCAAACACATCTGGTATTTGCACAAACTTGTTCTTTGAGTATTGCTCAGCAAACACTTTGGGATCGAGTCCCGGTCTGAGGCGTATTTCTGGGAATTCTAACGTCACGATTGTTCAAAGCTTTATACAGGTTATCGACAAGGCTTGACTTAGCTGCACTGAACAAGCCGGTAATTCAAGGGTGCGGGTTCACCCGATGCGACACACGTCAGAGAGGGACGCATATGGCTGAAGACGCAACAATGGACGAACTGCAGTCCGCACTGGATAAGCTTTCTGCGCTGTCGCAGATTATCAGGCTGAAAACTTTTCGGCTGTTGATGGCAGAATTGCCGAACGGGCTTGCGGCTGGCACGATCTCCAAAACACTGGGCGTTGCTCCAAACAAGCTGACCGCTCACCTGAACATACTCTCTGCAAGTGACCTCATCTCTGCGAGAAGAGAGGGACGCAACATGATTTATTCGGCCAATACCGCAGCCGTATCTGTGCTGTTGAATGAGCTGGTTGAAACCTGCTGTCACAACAATCCGGATGTTTGCGAAAACCTGATCCTTCGGAAACAGACCGAAGACTGCTGCTGACACGACCCGAAAAAGAAAACCCCTGCGCCTTCGGGGGTGGCGCAGGGGTAAAAGTCAATCAGACAGCTGCCTAATGTGGGGGTCTAAGGCGTTCTGGGGAAGTTGCGTCTGATTGATCGTAGTGCGTTCGTTCCTACTGATTAAAATGGCGATCCCGCCGCGTTCAAAACAAGCCAGAAGCTGCCCACGAACATTCCTGACAATAGCGACAGGGAGAGGCTTTTCTTAAACCAACCAGACTGTTCCATGAGAAGCTCGCGCTTTCCTGTAATTGACGACTGATCTCACAACGACCCACCGCCAAATCTGTTCCCAAAAGATTTCTCCCTGCAATGGGCAGGATTATGATGACTGGCAGAGGAATTGTGGAATTTTTGCCTTAATTGAGGCAGGTTCTGCCTCGATTGATCACATCCGCCCGCCTGAAAACCTCCCTGCTTGCAGTTAGACTCTATTCCGGTAAGGATTAGTCAGAAGGGGACGTAAATGTCGAAATCGGTTGGCCTTTATATATTGAGCGTCATCGCGGTCGTTGCGTTGTCACTGATCTTGTTCCGGATCGTCGCGCCTCCGCCGCCGAAATCCATCAAACTTGCATCTGGCACAGCTGGCGGAGCTTATGCGCTGACGGCCGAGAAATACGCCGAAATATTCGAAGACAAAGGGATGACGCTCAACATCATCTCGTCCACGGGCTCGGGCGACAATCTGGACCTTCTGCGAAGCGGTGAAGTCGATGCGGCCATTATTCAGGGCGGCATTGCAGAGACGACGGATGGTGAAGACCTACGCGCGCTGGGCGCAATCTTCTATGAACCACTATGGGTATTTTTCCGAAACGAAACCGATGTCATTTCCTCTGGTCTCGAAGACTTGCGCGGGTTCGACAACTTACGGATAGCGGCCGGTTCAGAAACGTCGGGCACACGTAAGCTTGCTGTCGAAATGCTTGACCAGAATGGCGTCGACGCCGAACTCCTGGACCTGTCGGGCCCTGCTGGTGCAGATGCGCTTCGTAACGATGAAATTGACGTTTTGGTAGCCGTTTCTGCGCCAACCGCACCTTACATCACGGAACTTCTCGCAGAACCGGGAATCTCTGTACTCAGCTTCGAACGAGCACTCGCTTATGAGCGTCGTACGCCTTATCTAAAGCGTGTCATCTTTCCGGAAGGCGGGCTGGATCTTGAAGCCAATTTGCCCTCTGTTGCGGTGGAATTGATCGCTCCGGTCGCAGAACTCATTGTCGACAAAGATCTTCACCCCGCCGTTCAGGCATTGCTGATTGAAGCCATGGTCGAAGTTCACCGCGGTGGAACGCTCCTTTCCGAGCCGGGCGTGTTTCCAACACCTGACCGGGTCGATATTCCGCTCGCCGGAGAAGCCGAGCGCTATTATGAGCGAGGGCCGAGCTTCCTCCGACGCTATTTTCCGTTCTCAGTTGCGAACTTTCTTGAGCGTGCCTGGGTGCTTGTCATTCCTCTCGTAACGCTGCTGTTTCCACTGATCAAAGCGGCACCTCCGCTCTACAGATGGCGGACCCGTCGCAAAATCTATGTCTGGTACAAGGATTTGCGCCAACTTGAAGAGCGCGGAAGGGCCGCCAGCACCGATGACGAACGTCATGATGTGATCCGCGACCTGAGGGCACTTCAGGCCGAAGTCGGTCGCGTCGAAGTTCCTGAATCCTATACTGATGAACTTTATCGGCTTCGCAGTCATGTTCTGTTTGTCAGTCAGCTGATGATGCGGCTTGATGAACTGGCTGATGAACAAGCCGCCGCCCAGAGCATTCTGGCATCAAGCTCCTGATCAGCCTGCCTGAAGCGCAGGCACAGGCCGCGTCATGGCTTTTTCTGTTTGAAGCTTCATTCTGGCTGGCGTCATATACCTGTCACCGGTAAAGCGTAGCAGGTGTTTGCGTAACTCGAGCGGAGCAAGATATGAAACGGTTAGCAGGAAGCGCCTTTGCGGCAGCCCTCCTCGTCGGATGTTCGACGAATGTCACACCAACACAAGAGCCGGCTTACGGCTCTGCGATCGAAGCGCTCGACGTCTATTATCGATCTGTCCCGGTTAGCGAACTGCCGCAAGGGCCCGAGATTCTCGAGGTCGACGAGAGCAAAGCATTAACGCGTATTCTTGTCGCCTCCTGCAATAATGAGGAAGAACCTGATCCGGCACTCGCCAGTCTGGCAGCAGAAGATGGAGACCTGTTCCTCTTCATTGGTGACAATGTCTATGGCGACATGGATGGTCGCGGCTATGTGAACTTTGATGTCGAACTCGTCGAACTCCGTGAGGCCTATGACGATCTCGCCAACATGCCGGAATATCAGGCTGCTCTCGCGGCCATGCCGATGCTGCCCATGTGGGATGACCACGACTTCGGACTGAATGACGATGGCGAAGGCTTTCCTGCGCATGTTCTGTCCGAACGCATTTTCGAAAACTTCTATCACCTGAACGATACCGAAGTCGCCGAGCGTCCGGGTGTCTACTATTCCAAAATGGTCGGACCTGAAGGTCAACGCACGCAGATCATCATGCTGGATACACGCTATTTCCGCGGAGAGCTCATGCCGACGGATGAATACGGCAAGACAGGCAAAGAGCGCTATATTGATTCAACATTGCCAGACCAGCGCATGCTCGGTGAGGCCCAATGGGCCTGGCTGGAAGAAGAACTCAAAAAACCAGCCGATCTTCGCCTGCTGGTCTCATCCATTCAGGTCACGCCCGATGATCATGGCTGGGAAAGCTGGGACAAACTGCCTGCAGAACGCGATCGCCTCTATACGCTGCTCAAAGAAACAGACGCCAAAGGCGTTGTCATGCTCTCCGGCGATCGTCACACAGCCTTTCTCTACAAAGATGAAGATCGCGGTGACTATCCATATTACGAGCTCACCGCTTCTTCTCTGAACCAGGCATTTGCCCGTGACCCTGTCTCAACCGAATATGACAGTCGCCAGATTGGAGACGGCTACACACCGGGCAATTATGGCGTGGTGGATATCGACTGGGACAACAAGGCGATTATGCTGACAATCAAGTCAGAAACCGGCGAGGATGTTCACGCCGTTGGTTTCCAGTTTGACGAGATTGAAGCAGGCTAAAACCGCGTTGGATCCAGCACCACATGGGTGATCCGTTCGCGGTTATGGGTATAGGTGATATGCACCATCCCGTCCGCGCTCTGGATCACCGATGGATAGGCATATCCGCTCGGCAAGGCCTCGGTGTCCAGCGTCGCCACATCCTGCCAGGCGAGTCCATCATCTGAAACGGCTACGCGGATCGGATACCGATAGCCCTTTCCTGGCGTCTCCGGATTATGGGCAGTCGGATTATAAACAATCAGCTGCCGACCATCCGCGAGCGTGACGGCATCCGTCCCCGAGTTCGGATTAGGCAGAACCGTTGCCGCCACAGGCGTCCAGTTAAGCCCATCATCGTCTGACCAACTCATCGCGACGTTTCCCTGTCGCGTTCTGGCAAGCGCCTGAAGTCGGCCATCCTCATGGAACAGAATACTCGGCTGGATCGCATCAATCCCTTCTGGCGTTTCCACATAGTGTGTGGCCGCCCAGGTTTTGCCGCCATCCTCGCTACGCTCGAAATAGAGCGACCAGCCATCGCGCATATCGCCTTCAATGCTCGTTGGCGACACGATCGTGCCATCCTCAAGCGTAACCGGCTTGTTCTTAATTGGCCCAAGAATGCCATCAGGCAGGCGTTCAGGCGCTGACCAGGTTGCACCGCCATCCGACGACGCTATTTTCATACCCCACCATTCGCGTGGATTTGGACCAATTTTATAAAACAGGATCAGGTCACCGTCCGGCACCTGATAAAGTACCGGGTTCCATGTCGGCAGGCGTGAGCCATCCGGCTGTTCTCCGGTCGCGACCATTACCGGTTCGCCCCAAATTCCGCTCTCCTGAACGACATACCAGATACTGACATCTGGATTGCGTTCCTTTGTGCCGCCAAACCATGAGGCCGCGATCCGACCATCACTGAGTTGAACAATCGTGGAAGCGTGCGCCTCCGGATAGGGCGCCTCATCATAAATGAACCCCTTTTCAACGATTGGTGTGGCGTCTTGCGCCGCAAGTTGACCGTCAGAACTCGTCGCACACCCAACCAATACAAGGACAAGCGGCGCGATCATTCCGGCAATCAAAGCCGTGGAATGCCTCCGCTTTGTCCAGGGTTGTTCCGGCTGTCCAGTTTGGGTTGGCCTCATGTCGCGCTCCCGTATTGTGTTATTTGGACAAACCAAGACGCCCAGTGACACCGGTGTCAATTGTTGCGGCCGAATTGATCTGTAAAGATTTCAATTCCAAACTTGCTGATAGCGCCCAAAAGTGGTTTTGCAGGGCACGCTGACGACAAAGACAAACCCATGACTGCTTTCCGCAATGTCGCCTCTCTTATTCTAGCCGCCGCCCTGCTTCAGGTCGCGAGCGGGCTTATGGGCGTCATTGTACCATTGGCGCTGGGTGATGGTGGGTATTCAAGCGCCACAATCGGCCTGATCGCAGCTGTCTATTCGGGTGGCTTCATGCTGGGGGCAGCCGCTGCACCACAGATGATCCGCTCCATTGCGAACATCCGCACATTTTCTTTTGCCGCGGCGCTTTGCGCAGTCTTTGTTCTGATCATGGCCATGTATCGCGACGCCTGGGTATGGGGCTTAGCGCGTTTTGCCATCGGCGTCGGCATTGCCCTCATGTTCGCCAGTGTCGAAAGCTGGATGACCGAAGCAACGCCGGAAAAACAACGCGGCTCGGTGCTCGGTATATATCTTGTCGTCACGAAACTGGCCCTGATTGGCGGCCCGTTCCTGGCGATGGGGCGTCCGCCGGAGGCTCTAGAGCCTTATGTCTGGTGCGGAATATTTCTGTGTCTGGCGCTTATGCCGATTTCCGCCACCAAAAGCCTTCAACCCGCGCCGCCTGATCCGTCTCCGTTTCCGATACGCCGAATGTATGAAGTCGCGCCCGCAGCCGTCGTCGGCGTGTTCATTGCAGGCCTTTCCAACACAGGCTTTCTGTCGCTGCTCCCAATCTTCGCGGAAAGCGCGGAAGGGTCTTCCATCACGACAGCCGCGACACTGATGGCCGCCGCCTATGCCGGCAGCATGATCAGCCAATGGCCAACCGGCTGGTTGTCTGATCAGATGGACCGCCGTCTGGTGATTGGCGGTATGGGCCTTGTTTCCGCAATTGCGGCACTCATTCTCGCAATTCTCAATGCGCGGCCCGGCGCTTTACTGACGGAACTTCTGGTCGGCTTCTGGGGCGCCGGGGCACTATCCTTTTATGGATTGTGCGTTGCACATGCCGCTGACAGGTGTGAGCCAAACAAAATCGCACGCATGCTGTCTGGCCTCTTGTTTGTCTGGGCAGCAGGGTCGGTACTTGGCCCTCTTCTCTTTGGTGTGGTCATGGCCTCACCACTCGGAGGACAGGGGCTGTTCATCCTTGAAGCCATTATAGGTTTCGTACTTTTCGCGCTGATGGTCTGGAGACGTCAGGCCAAAAAAGCCGTTCAGGAAGAGAACCGCGAATCCTTCGAAATGGTCCAACCCTTGTCTGTCGCCGGTGTTGAGTTCGACCCACGAACAGATGCGCCCGAAGAAACGGCCTGAAAAAGAGTTTTCGCTGCATAGCACAAGGTCGGTGTTGCAAGCCGTGCGACTGTTGTTATAACCCGGTCCTGTCTTCGGAGGCGTTCTGCCACCAGCTGAGTAGAAAGGCAGTATTCATGAACATTCACGAGCATCAGGCCAAAGCCGTCCTGAAATCCTTTGGCGCCCCTGTAGCTGAAGGCGTTGCAGTGTTTTCCGTAGAGGAAGCAGCTGAAGCAACGGCAAAGCTTCCAGGTCCCCTCTGGGTCGTGAAAAGCCAGATCCACGCAGGTGGCCGCGGCAAGGGTAAATTCAAAGAGCCTGAAGCTGGTGAAAAGGGCGGTGTCCGCCTCGCTTTCTCTCCGGAAGAAGTCTACGCGCACGTCAAAGCCATGCTGGGCAACACACTGGTCACGCACCAGACCGGACCTGCCGGTAAGCAGGTGAACCGCATCTACATTGAAGATGGTGCTGACATTGCGACCGAGCTTTACTGCTCTCTCCTCGTCAATCGCGAAACTGGCCAGCCAGCATTCGTAGTCTCCACCGAAGGCGGTATGGACATTGAGGAAGTCGCAGCGGAAACGCCGGACAAAATCCTGACAATCAACATCGATCCATCAACCGGTGTGACTGAAGCTGACTGCGAAGCCCTGTGCGGCGCGCTTGAGCTCGAAGGCACAGCAAAAGAAGATGGCTTCAAACTCTTCCCAATCCTCTACAAAGCTTTTGTCGAGAAAGACATGAGCATGCTTGAGGTGAACCCGCTGATCGTCATGGAAGACGGTCATCTTCGTGTTCTCGACGCAAAAGTGTCTTTCGATGGCAACGCTCTGTTCCGTCACCCGGACATCATGGAACTTCGTGACAAAACCGAAGAAGACGAGAAAGAAATCGAAGCCTCTGAATGGGACCTCGCTTACATCTCTCTCGAAGGCAATATCGGCTGTATGGTCAACGGTGCTGGTCTCGCTATGGCGACCATGGACATCATCAAACTGTACGGTGCAGAGCCAGCAAACTTCTGTGACGTTGGTGGTGGCGCGTCTGCCGAGAAAGTGGCCGCGGCTTTCAAGATCATCATGAAAGACCCGAATGTTGAGGGCATCCTCGTCAACATCTTCGGCGGCATCATGAAGTGTGACGTCATCGCCGAAGGTGTCCTTCAGGCAGTGAAAGAGACGAACCTTTCAGTTCCACTCGTTGTGCGCCTCGAAGGGACTAACGTTGAAAAGGGCAAGGAAATCATCGCAAATTCCGGTCTCAACGTAATTCCTGCCGATGACCTCGACGACGCGGCTCAGAAAATCACTGAAGCTGTTAAGAAATAAGGTCTGGTTTGATCGTGACTTTGAAAAGGCGAGCCTCGGCTCGCCTTTTTTGGTTTCCGCGTCCCCGGTTCGGGTGATGACAAGTCGGTCAACCTCATCCACCCTGACTGTCAGGGAGAACAGGGTTATGACATCTTTATACCGTCATTCTAGTTTGATTGCGTTGACCTCATTCACCGCCGCATGCGCGGCGACGCCCTCCACCATTGATTTGAGCTTCTCCGAAACCTTTGAAGCAAGCTGCCTGAATGAACATAGGCTCGATCACGATCTCCTGAAAGAGGAAGCTGTTCGCCAGTCGTGGCAGCCTGTCTCCGACGATGTGCATCCCGAACTCGATGCCCTAACGACCATCGCGCGCGAGGAGTTTGAGGATCCGGACTTTCCGGATATGACTATGGAGCTTGCGACCTATCAGAAACAATTCGGCGATCAGACGCTTTATCTGGTTCTGGACCGTGTTTCAGAGCCCGGCTTAGTCACACTTGGCGGATGTTATCTCTACGACTTCGATGCCACGAACCTGCCTGACCCAGCCGCAATCACCAGCCTGCTTGATCATCCGTTCGCTTATGATACGCGCGTGACTGGTTCTGATTACTACGTCGATCCCTCGGAGATGATCAGTGTCGTTTGGGGGCCACCGAAGAAATATCCGCGCCAGTTCGACACCTATCTGACGCTCCTGCCCGAGGGCAGCCCGCATACACGAAAGACGGGTTTCTCTGGTGTCGTTTTGAAAACGTCTCAGTCAGAACGTCGAGACGAGTGAAATGAAGAAAAAGTCCAGTCAAAAACAAATATAATGAACTTTCCAAACTGGACTTATCTCTTCTGACACTCTGGTCACAATCCAGTCATCTCGTCAGAAAAGGCTCGATACTCAACTGAAAATGCGTATTCTCTGCACCAAACATAACTGGAGGATTATGCATGCTGAGACGCTTAGCCCTTTCGGCGTCCGTTGTAGCCCTTGCTGCAGTCGGACCATCGGCCATGGCCGCGCCGACATATGTCGAGAATTTTCGCCTGACCGATCAGGAGCGTTTTGCTCATGATCTCTTCTACTATGCAGACGCGCCCGCCGTTGTTCTGATGTCCATGACGGACGGTTCAGAAGTGGCTGACAAATCCGCCAAAGCTCTGGAAGCCATGCAGGCGGCCTATGCCGACAAGGGCGTGGCCTTTTACATGATCAACCCGCAGCAAGGCGCAACGCGTGCAGATATGCGTGCCAAGCTCGCTGATCTCGGCGTTTCCATCCCAGTTCTGATGGATGAGAGCCAGCTGGTTGCTGAATCGCTCGAATTCGACACGACCGGCGAAGTGCTGGTGCTCTCTCCAAAAGCTGGCTTCAAGGTCATGTATTCCGGCCCGGTTGGCGATGATATCGCCAGCACGCTCGACATGCTGGTCGCTGGTGAGAAGCCAGAGCCAAAAATGCTCGATGCGAAAGTCGGCGATCAGATTGAACTTCTTCATTCTGACAAAGGCGCTTTCCAGAACATCAGCTATTCTGAAGACGTTGCACCGATCCTCGTTGAAAAATGTGGCGCATGCCACGCGGAAGGCGGCATCGCCCCTTGGGAAATCAACAGCTATGAGAAGGTCCAGGGTTTCGCGCCGATGATCCGTGAGGTCATCCGTACTGACCGCATGCCGCCTTACTTCCCGGATCCGCACATTGGTGAGTTTGAAAATGATGACGAGCTGACACTCGAAGAGCAGCAGACCATCGTTCACTGGATCGAAGCCGGCGCAGAACGTGGCGAAGGTGAAGACCCGCTTCTGACAGCTGATCTTCACATCGAAGACTGGCCGCTTGGTGAGCCTGACTATATCGTCAACGTCACGCCATTCGATCTGCCCGCAACCGGTATTCTCGACTATGAATATCCGGTCATCCCGAATGAGCTGACTGAAGGCAAGTGGATCCGCGCGACTCACGTCCGTCCGGGTTCCATGCAGGGTGTTCACCACGTGACGTCTGGGTACATCCAGAACTACACAAAATCCGCTGAGCTTGAGTCCGACTCAATCGAAGGCAAGCTTCCAGGTGGTTCAGTCGGTAGCTATACGCCGGGTCAAAACCCGCAAGCCTTCCCGGAAGGTGTTGGCACCTATCTGTCTCCGGATGGCGCATATCGCTTCTCCATGCACTACACGCCGTACGGCAAAGAAGACACCGACAAGACTGAAGTCGGCCTGTATTTCTATGATGAAGCTCCAGAGTACATCATGCGCTCAAGCGTGATCGGCGACTCGAACTTCATGATCCCGGCGGGTGAAGACGATTACTACGTCAAATCTTACCTGAAATTCCCTGCGGACGCAGAAATCTACGTTCTGTATCCGCATGCTCACTATCGCGGTAAACATGTCGAGCTGACCATGGTGAAGCCAGACGGTACAGAAGAAATTCTGATTTCTCTGCCGCGTTATGACTTCAACTGGCAGCGTGACTACAATCCGGTTGAGCCAATTCAGGTGCCGGCTGGCTCACGCCTCGTTGCTGAGTGGTGGTATGACAACTCTACTCGCAACTGGGCAAACCCAGACCCGGCAGCAGACGTCTATCCTGGCGACCAGACTCATGAGGAAATGATGTATTTCCGCGTGAACTATCGCTGGCTCGATGAGACCCGTGATGACATCAAGAACTACACCGAGCAAATGATGCAGGACCGCGTGTTTGCATCGCTTGATGATGACCTGAACGATATGCTCGTCCCGGATGAGATCATCGGTCAGCGCAATACATGGCTCGCTGCCAGCTTCGACAAATATGATGCGAACGAAGATGGTCAGCTTGACCGCGCTGAATATGCGATCGCTCGCAAGGATGCACCGGTTCGCCGTCGTCCAAATCAGGCTGAAGGCGTGAATGAGTTCGGCGACATTGAGGAAGGTGCTGGCAAAGAGCCGAAAGAGGCAGACATGACCTCTCTGGAAACTCCGGAAGCTTCAAGCGCTGGCGTCCAGTAAGAGCGTCCCAACCAAAACAAGAAAGCCCCGGTCAATCGACCGGGGCTTTTTTAGTGGTCTCGAAGAGCTTGCCGCCGCACCTGACACAAAACCCTTATCAGAGTGGCTTGCGAACCAGGGTCATTCCTGAGTGATAGAAGTCACCATATTCGAAAATAATCAATTTGATCAGTTCGCCATTGTAAACGCCCTGATATCCCCGGTCACCTTTATAGACGTAGACATCATCCTGCGACATGGGCTCAAAAAACGGCAGCGTCGCGATGACGGACGGGTCCGGCAGATTGTCATCCTCTCCATCATAGAGCAGCGTGCAGGCTTGCTCCTCATTCGGATCTGTCACCGCCTCGATCCGGAGAAATCGGACGATCCGATTTTTGACCGAGTCAAACTGCACGCCTGAACTCGTGCGCCCCTCATAATGTTTTTCGAACTCGATATCGATGATCCCCCAAAAGCCGAGATCATTTGCGAACGTATGGAAGGCATCATAGTCCCACGCAAAATATCGCCCGCAAATGTCCAGCGCATCGACATATGGTTGGGGCGTTTCTTCAGGAACATTATCAAGGAATGTCTGGGCCGAAGCCGTCGGCATTATGAGCGCGCCAGCCAGACACAGGCCAGCAAAAGTCTTGAGCATGAATTCCCCCAATTATCGAAGTCATCAGTCTATTTTTGACATGCATAATGTCAACTTTCGACGTGTGATTGGATATGTTGGGACTTTTATCAAGCTCGCGCGCACTGTAGGCTTCGCCCATGCTGATCTATAAAATCTTTCGCGCTGACGAAAACACCGCATTCCAGACTAATGGCGAAACGCTTGGCGCCCCCATCGATCTGGCCGATGGCTATGTGCACCTTTCCACCGCCGAACAGGTAAAGGAAACCGCCGCCAAGCATTTTGCGGGCGAGCACGATCTGGTCCTTCTGGCCGTCGATCCAGACCGGCTTGGCGAAGATCTCAAATGGGAGGTTTCGCGCGGCGGAGCTGATTTCCCTCACCTATATCGCGCCCTGAAGGCCTCCGATGTGGTCTGGTCTAAGCCTTTGCCCCTTAAATCAGGCAGTCACGAGTTTCCAGACCCGCTATAATTTCTGACCCAAAACTTCGACCGGAAACCTCACAATGCGACGACATCTCGCTTGCTTCCTCGCGCCCGTAGCGCTTTTCATTTTACCAGCAGAAGCTCAGGATCAGGCGTTCATCAATGCGGCCTATGAAACCTGCATCATGCATATGAAGCACCACCTCCCACCGCCCAGCGAAGACGGTATTGTCTTTGCGCCGGTCGAAAACGTGGTGATCGCCGACGACTATGAGGTTCTGATCAGCTTTCCGATTGGCGCAATCACCGGAGCGGACAGCGCTGAGCCGAATGACCTAACCGGATCCGTTCAGGCAGCCGGATCCTGTATTGCCAGCCCGCGCGCGGAGGAAATCACCCGTATTGTCGTAAATGGTGAAGTCGTGAACCACCGCACAATCGCCGTGCATCCGTGATCCTCACGCTGAACCCTCTTTCAATCTCCACATAACCCGTGTAACACGGGATATGTGGAGATGAGGCGCCCGTGACGACCAAGAACATCACTCTTGCAATTGACGAAGACCTTCTCGACAAGGTCCGCGTCCTCGCCGCTATGAAGCGGTCGAGCGTCAATGAGATGGTGCGCGACTTTCTAAGACGGCTGGTCGATCAGGAGAGCGCTCATGACGAGGCCCGGACGGGCCTGCTTCGACTGATGGAGACGTCAGAAGGACGCATGGGCAGCTGGCGTCCGAACAGTGAGGCGAGCGCATGATCGACAGCGCCGACGTTTTTCTTGATACCAGCATTCTGCTTTATGCCGCCCTGTCACGTCAGGATGCACCCGCCAATTTTGAGCGCGCCCGTAAAATCATCGTCGAAGAAAACTTTGGCACATCGTCCGCTGTGCTGACTGAGTTTTTCGACGTAGCAACTAATCGCGGCGCCATTCCGCTGCGGAAACAGGCCGCTGCTGACTGGATCGACAAGCTTGCACTCAAACCGTGTCAGCTTGTGGATGCAGGTCTGGTGAAAGAAGGCGTCGCCCTCTCCATCGATCTCGAAATCATCCTGCGTGACGCGCTGGTTATTCTCAGCGCGCGCCGTCTTGGCTGCGCGAAAATTTATTCCGAGCGCCTAACAGGGCTATCCCTGCCAGATCTCACCATCACCAATCCCTTCGTATAACCCAACTTCCGTTCAAGTAAGGAAAGCATCATGTCCATTCTGATCGATAAAAACACGAAAGTCCTGACTCAGGGCATGACCGGCAACACCGGCTCATTCCACACCAATCAGGCGCTCGCTTATTACGGCACGCAAATGGTTGGCGGTATTCACCCGAAAAAAGGCGGCACCAACTGGGTATCTGACTCAGGCAAGGAACTGCCAATCTTCGCAAGCGTGGAAGAGGGCAAGAAAGCCACTGGCGCAACCGCGTCTGTCGTTTACGTTCCGCCAGCAGGCGCAGCTGCAGCTATCGAAGAAGCTATCGACGCTGGCATCGAGCTGATCGTTTGTATCACTGAGGGCGTGCCGGTCATGGACATGGTCCGCGTGAAAGACAAACTGGTGAAATCATCCTCCCGCCTGATCGGTCCAAACTGCCCGGGCCTTCTGACGCCTGAAGAATGCAAAATCGGCATCATGCCGGGCTCAATCTTCTCGAAAGGTTCTGTCGGTGTTGTGTCCCGTTCGGGCACGCTCACATACGAAGCCGTATTCCAGACAACTCAGGTCGGCCTTGGTCAGACAACAGCTGTCGGCATCGGCGGCGACCCGGTCAACGGCACAAACTTCATCGACGTCCTCGACATGTTCCTGTCTGACGAAGACACCAAGTCCATCATCATGATCGGCGAAATCGGCGGTTCTGCCGAAGAAGAAGCTGCTGAATTCCTGATCCAGGAAGCGAAAAAAGGCCGCAAAAAGCCAATGGTTGGTTTCATCGCAGGTCGTACAGCGCCTCCAGGCCGCACAATGGGTCATGCTGGCGCGATCGTTTCCGGCGGCAAAGGCGGCGCGGAAGACAAGATCAAAGCTATGGAAGAAGCTGGCATTGTTGTGTCTCCATCTCCTGCACGCCTCGGCGTCACACTGGACGAAGTGCTGAAAGGCTAATCCCTTTCACTTCGGCAAATTTCAGAAAGGCTCGCTTCGGCGGGCCTTTTTTATTGCCACGCAATTATTTTGCAGAAGCTGGCGATTTTCTGCCGTCTGACATTGCGTCCATTCACTTTTTAATTTAGCGGAGGGCAATTTTTTCGTGCAGGCCTCGACAGGGAATTAGCCAAAGAGGAAAGAAGTGCGACCTTAGACACAGGTCGGGTTTCGTTCCGTTACAAATTTCCCTAAATAGGTTAGCAATAAACATCCTGTTTCCTGCTAGGGGAAACACGATAGTCAGGACGTTTAAAATGGCAGACGACGGCGCACCGGGCAAAGGGTCTCATCTAGACCGCTCAGAAGCAAACGAAGCGATGCTGGATTCGCTTTTCCTTTATGGTGGCAACGCAGCCTATCTCGAACAATTGCAGGCTGATTTTGACCGCGACCCGAATTCGGTTCCGCCGCAGTGGCGTAGCTTTTTCGAACAAACGGGCGATTCAGGTGAACCGGTTTCAAAACAGGCAGGCGGTCCAAGCTGGACGCCGCGTGGATGGCCGCTGACACAACGCGATGAGTCGACTGACGCGATTGATTATCAGTGGTCAAACACTGAAGTTCAGTCCATCACGCGCGAAGTCACCCAGCGCGCAGGTCCTGCGGCATCCCAGGAAGACATTTCCCGCGCCGTTCAGGAATCTATCCGCGCCATCATGATGATCCGCGCTTATCGTATGCGCGGTCACCTCGCTGCTGAACTCGATCCACTGCGTCTGAATGATCGCGGAGAACAGCCTGAGCTCGATCCCGAAACATACGGCTTCTCGCCAGACATGTGGGATCGCCCGATCTACATCGATTTCTATCTCGGCATGGAATACGCTTCCGTCCGTCAGATGGTGGACGTGCTGAAACGCACTTACTGTTCGACCGTCGGCATCGAGTTCATGCACATCTCCGATCCGGAAGAGAAATCCTGGCTTCAGGAGCGTATCGAAGGCCCCGACAAAGGCGTTACCTTCACGCGAGAAGGCAAAATCGCCATTCTGAAGAAGCTGATCGAAGGCGAAGCTTTCGAACAATTCCTGCACAAGCGCTATCCGGGGACTAAACGTTTCGGTCTTGATGGTGGTGAGGCTGCCGTTCCGGCACTCGAGCAGATCATCAAGCGCGGCGGTGCGCTCGGCGTGAAAGAAATCGTTCTCGGTATGCCACACCGAGGCCGCCTGAACGTTCTGGCTGCCGTGATGGGCAAGCCTTACAAAGTCATCTTCCACGAATTCCAGGGCGGCTCTTCGCAGGGCGCTGACGAATTCGGCTCAGGCGATGTGAAATATCACCTTGGCGCATCTTCAGACCGGACGTTTGATGACAATCACGTTCACCTCTCGCTGACAGCGAACCCATCTCACCTGGAAGCGGTTAACCCGGTCGTTCTGGGTAAATCTCGCGCAAAACAGGCCTTCCTCAAACGCGAAAGCCGCAAAGGTCGTCGCGCCCAGGTCATGCCGCTCTTATTGCACGGTGACGCTGCGTTTGCCGGTCAGGGCGTTGTCTCAGAGTGTTTTGCGCTCTCTGGTCTGGCAGGTTACCGCACAGGTGGCACAATCCACTTCATCGTGAACAACCAGATCGGCTTCACGACCAGCCCGAAATATTCCCGCTCGTCACCATATCCGTCTGACGTTGCCAAAATGGTGGAAGCGCCAATCTTCCACGTCAACGGCGATGATCCGGAAGCGGTTGTCTATGCGGCAAAAGTGGCCACCGAGTATCGACAGAAATTCGGTAAGGACGTTGTCATCGACATGTTCTGTTATCGCCGTTACGGCCATAACGAGGGTGACGAACCAATGTTCACCCAGCCGCTCATGTACAAAAAGATCAAGGGCCACCCACCGGTTCAGAAGCTGTATGCTGATCGCCTGATTTCTGAGGGCATTGTTGAACGCAGCGACGTCGAAAAATGGAACTCTGATTTCGAGCAGTTCCTTGATGACGAATTCGAAGCCGGTAAAACCTATCATGCCGATCGTGCTGACTGGCTCGATGGCAAATGGTCGGGTCTGGGGCTGCCGGAGGGTGATGAACGCCGCGGAAACACACAGGTCGACCTGGACGTCCTGAAACGGATAGGCGAGTCGATTACGTCTATTCCGGAAGGCAAGCATCCTCACAGAACGCTCGCACGGGTCTATGAGGCACGGGCGAAAGCCATTGAAACTGGCCAGGGTCTCGACTGGGCGACCGCCGAAGCGCTCGCATTCGGGTCACTCCTTGATGAAGGCTTCCCGATCCGTTTGTCCGGACAGGATTCCGGTCGCGGTACTTTCTCTCAGCGACATTCCCACGTCGTGGACCAGTCTGATGAGACGCTCTACACCCCGCTGAATAATATCAGCGACGGTCAGGCCCGTTATGAGGTCATCGACTCGCTCCTCTCTGAGGAAGCGGTACTTGGATACGAGTATGGCTACTCGCTGGCCGACCCGAACACGCTGACCCTCTGGGAAGCCCAGTTCGGTGACTTCGCCAACGGCGCTCAGGTATTGTTCGACCAGTTCATTTCCTCAGGTGAGCGGAAATGGCTTCGTATGTCGGCGCTCGTTTGCCTTCTGCCGCATGGCTATGAAGGCCAGGGTCCGGAGCACTCTTCGGCGCGTCTCGAGCGCTTCCTGCAAATGTCTGCAGAAGACAATATGCAGGTTTGTAACCTGACGACTCCAGCGAACTATTTCCACGCTCTGCGTCGCCAGATCCACCGGGACTTCCGTAAACCTCTGATTATCATGACGCCGAAATCCCTTCTGCGGCATAAGCTGGCGACCTCTGCGCTGGCTGATCTCGGACCGGGCTCCAGCTTCCACCGCGTTCTCTGGGATGATGCCGAGACCGAAGGTCGTCGCGGCAAAGTCGAGCTGGTGGCTGACAAGAAAATCCGCCGCGTCGTCATGTGCTCCGGCAAGGTCTATTACGACCTGTTCGAAGAGCGTGAAAAGCGCGGCATTGACGACATCTACCTGATGCGTCTGGAACAATTCTATCCGGTTCCGCGCATGTCCATGATGAAAGAACTCAAGCGCTTTACGCAGGCTGAAATGATCTGGTGTCAGGAAGAGCCTCGCAATATGGGTGGCTGGTCCTTCATCCGTGATGAAATTGAATGGTGCCTCGAACAGGTTGGCGCGAAACACACACGTCCGGTCTATGCGGGTCGTCCATCTGCTGCGTCCACCGCAACAGGCCTTATGTCCAAACACATCGCAGAGCGCGATGCCTTCATTGATGCCGCCCTCGGCGACAACAGCAATTCGAAAACAGTAGAAACGGCCTGAACGCCGTCAGATCCGGAAAGAGAGCAACACGAATGACCGATATTACCGTCCCGACACTCGGCGAATCCGTCACCGAGGCTACGGTAGGACAATGGCTCAAGTCTGCAGGTGACACCGTCGCAAAAGACGAGGTTCTGGTGGAACTCGAAACCGACAAGGTTTCAGTTGAAGTGGCCGCACCTGAAGATGGTGTCCTGTCTGAAATTGTCGCCGCGGAAGGCGAAACAGTCGAAATCGGCGCGCTTCTGGCGAAGGTCGGCGAAGGCAGCGGTGCGGCGGCAAGCTCCGCCCCAGCGGCTGCCGAAGCCCCGAAAGAAGACGCACCAGCGCCTGCGGCATCTTCTGGCGGCGACGCGGTTGAAGTCTCCGTCCCGGCAATGGGCGAGAGCGTGACCGAAGGAACACTCTCAAGCTGGCTCAAAAAGCCAGGCGATGCTGTCTCCAAAGACGAAACACTCGTTGAAATCGAAACCGACAAGGTTGCCGTTGAGGTACCGAGCCCGGTTGACGGCGTCATGGGTGATATCCTCGTCCAGGAAGGCGAAACTGTCGAAATCGGCACTGTGATCGCGAAAATCTCAGGCGGCGCAACAGCGTCTGCGCCTGCGCCAACCTCTACGCCAGCTCAGGCATCTCCTGCCGCTTCACCATCCACTGCTGCACCTGCAGGAGACGCGCCTGTTGCACCATCCGTGCGCCGCATCGCGGCGGAAAGCGGTGTAAACCCGGCTGATATTCCAGGCACAGGCAAAGATGGCCGTGCAACAAAGGGCGACGCCCTCGCTTATCTCGAAAAGAAACCTGCGGAGAAACCCGTGTCTGCCCCTGCTCCTGCTACACCGCGCGCCATTGGCCCACGCGAAGAACGCGTAAAAATGACTCGCCTGCGTCAGACTATCGCCAAGCGTCTGAAAGAAGCGCAGGACAATGCCGCCATGCTCACCACATTCAACGATGTGGACATGACCAACATCATGGAAATGCGGAAGCAGTACAAAGACAATTTCGAGAAGCGCCACGGCGTCAAACTCGGCTTCATGTCTTTCTTCGTGAAAGCCTGCGTGAACGCACTTCAGGAAATCCCGGCTGTCAACGCTGAGATCGACGGCACAGATATCATCTACAAGAACTATTACGATATCGGCGTTGCCGTCGGTACGGAAAAAGGTCTCGTTGTCCCTGTGGTCCGCGATTGTGATGCCCTGTCTCTGGCTGGCATTGAAGGCGCTATCGGTGCGCTCGGCGCCAAAGCCCGTGACGGCGCTCTGTCCATGGCTGACCTTCAGGGCGGTACCTTCACCATTTCAAACGGTGGTGTTTACGGCTCCATGATGTCAACGCCGATCCTGAACCCACCACAGTCTGGCGTTCTCGGCATGCACCGGATCGAACAGCGCCCGGTTGCCATCAATGGCGAAGTAAAAATCCGTCCGATGATGTATCTGGCCCTGTCTTACGACCACCGCATCGTCGACGGCAAAGAAGCTGTAACCTTCCTGGTTCGCGTGAAAGAAGCACTCGAAAATCCAGAACGCATGCTGCTCGGCGTCTGATACAATTCAGCGCAATAATTGATTGCATCCAACTGCAAAAGCCCGCTGGCGTACCGGCGGGCTTTAGTGTATATGGCGCCGCCTGCCTCGGACTCAGATCGAAAAAGCTGAGCCGTCACAGGTTACCTTTCGGAGGTATTGGGCAATGGATTGCATCAAACCGGCGCTAGGCGCTGCGCTTACAGCTTCACTGCTGTTCGTGCAGAGCGCTAACGCTCGGACAGAAAAAGTCACTCTGGGCTATCTTGAGACAGCCTATGTCGGCGATAGCATGCTCGAAATGGGCGCCAAGCTGGATACTGGCGCAGATTTCAGCTCTATCTATGCACGCGACATCAAGGTGTTTCAGAACCGTGACAAGGAAGAATGGGTCAGCTTCAGGCTCGTCGGCGACGACGGACGGACGATCCGCTACAAGAAAAAAGTCATCCGGACAGCATTCATCAAGACGAAAACCGGCGGCAATATTGAACGCCCGGTGATCTCGCTCGATCTCTGCGTTGGCGGTCTGACCTACACCACACCCGTAAATCTCGCAGATCGCGAAGATTTCGATCACCCCCTGCTCGTTGGACGCGAATTTCTCGCCCGACGCGTTCTTGTCGATTCCGGCCAGTCCTATACGGCCGATGAAGGCTGCGTTTCCGCAGCAGAAGAGCAAAATCCGTCATGACCGGTCGCACACAGGCACGCTTGCTGGTCGCAGTTCTTTTTGCGGTCAGCGCAATGTCTATTGGGATCCGCCTGTTTTGGGCGGCCCAGTCTGATTCAGGATTTGCCGCCCTGTCCTCGCCTTTCGCCGTTCTCCCGGCCGAGATGCAGGACACGATCAAGGCGCTCCTGACGATTCCCATTGCCATTATTGCACTGGTGTTTGTTCGCCAGTTCATTGGCATGTCTACCATCGGCACGTTTATGCCGGTTCTCATTGGCGTTTCTCTGAGAGAGACCGGGCTTATCTATGGCCTTGTTCTTCTGGCCATCATCATTGCCGTAGGTGTTGCTTGCCGTTTTTATTTTGAACGGCTGAAACTCCTGCTAATTCCGCGGCTCGCAGCGATTGTGATCATCGTTGTGATCTCCATGCTGGGCTGTGCCTATTTGTTCACGATTTCAGGTATTCAAGTTGCTGCCTCCGTATCGCTCTTCCCGCTAGTCATCATGGCGATGACCATTGAACGCGTTGTAGTTGCCTGGGAAGAGAACGGTTCACGCGACACGATCAAACAGTCTGCTGGCAGCCTGCTGATCGCGCTCCTCAGCTATTTCATCATGTCTGCACCGGTGATTGTGAGCACAATGTTCATCTTCCCGGAACTTCAGCTCGTCCTGTTCGCTCTGGCGATCATGATGGGCCGTTACATCGGCTATCGTCTGACGGAATATTTCCGCTTCAGCGAATTGGGGAAAACAGTATGATTTCCGCAGCTTCCGCATTTTCGGCGATGTCGGCACTCCACAAGTCCGGAGTGATCGGCATGAACCGGCGCAATCTCACGCTCATCAGTGAATACAATTCACCTCGCAACATGCGTCTGGTAGATGACAAGACCATCACCAAACGCCTTGCGCTGGAAGCGGGTATTCCTGCACCGGGACTTTATGGGCTGGTTCACAACACGCGCGATTGTTCCCGCGTCGATCATTTCATCGACCGTCAGGTCGGAGCCGTCATCAAACCCGCCAAGGGTTCACAGGGTCAGGGCATCCTCGTCATCACAGAGCATTACGAAGCCAACTGGCGCAAAGCCAATGGTCAGTGCGTCTATGCTGATGATCTCAATTATCACACGATCAACGTCGTCTCCGGTCTATTCAGCCTTGGCGGCCAGCCCGATAAAGCCATGGTCGAAGAGCGGGTTCAGTTCACTGACCACTTCAACGACATTGCCGTAAAAGGCGTTCCGGATATTCGGGTGATTGTCCTGAAGGGCGTGCCCATTGCTGCCATGCTGCGCCTTCCAACCTCCGAGTCCGATGGAAAGGCCAATCTTCACCGCGGCGGTGTTGGCGCAGGCGTCGACCTGTGCACCGGCAAAACCTATGGCGCCATGCATCACGGGCTCCGTATCAAAGAACACCCCGATACAAAAAATACCCTCGATGGCGTGGCAATCCCGCATTGGGAAACCATCCTGGAAATGTCAGCGCGCGCTTATGACATCACCCAGCTTGGCTATCTCGGCGTAGATATTGTTCTCGACAAAGAGCGCGGCCCATTGCTTCTCGAACTGAATGCCCGCCCTGGCATCTCCATTCAGGTCGCCAATGGCAAAGGTCTTCTGTCGCGCATTCAGCACATTGAGTCCCTGAACACCGAAGGACTAAGTGCAGACAAACGTGCATTTCTTGGTCAGATGGTGAACCGCTCAGAAGGCCACTAAGCCTTCAGTCCGACCACATTCGGGTGAGATTTGCGATCGTCTTGGACAGCGTCAGCAGTTCAAGACTATTCGCGTCATGTGTCTTCTTCAGTTCAGCTCGAAGGTTTTCGAGGTCGAAAACCATCTCACGCTGGTCGCGATTTCGAAATCGGCTTTGAATCCAGCCAACACAGACAATTCGTGATCCCTTTGTCACCGGCATGACCTGATGCAGCGTTGATGACGGATAGATCACCAGGTCGCCAGCGGCGGCCTTGAAACTATGTGCTTGCCCGCAATCATCAATTACCAGCTCCCCGCCCTCATAAGTGTCCGGTTCTGACAAAAAGAGCGTAAACGAAATATCTGTCCGAACATCGTGTCCACGATATTCCATGATCGCATTGTCGATGTGAATGCCATAGCCGCCACCCACATCGGTTCGGCTGACCAGAAGCCGGGTCCAGACTTTCGGTTTGGCAAAGGCCTGGATCACCGCATTGCTTGTCAGGGCTTCATCCAGCGCAAGTCGTACGCGCGCGCCTGCTCGGGATGATAGGTCAGCCTGCAGGTTTTTCTTCACCTTGCGCGCCGTGGCTCCTGCCGTTTTCGTCCCGTCTTCCCAGACAAGTTTATCCAGTTCGCCATCAATTTCGGCGACCTGTTTCTGGGAGAGCACGTTTCCAATAATGAGCGGCATTCTGATCCTACTTGATAATGAGTTGCATTCTTGTCCCGTTTGAGGTTATCTCCCCCAAAATGCAAACCATTTCCATTATGGAAGGAAATTTCGTTGACGACCAGAACAAGACGTCTGACCCAACTGGGACTCGGAGCCGCTTTTGCCGGAACAACATTCCTGACTGCCTGCGGCGGCCAGCCTGAAAACCCGGAACCTCAGGCGACTACCCCACCAGCAGCTGCGGAAACAAGCGCCACGCCAATGCCGGCTGAAGAACCTGCCGAAGCCGCAGTTGCACCTTCCGGTGAGGGTGAAGGCGAAGGCGGCGTCCTGATCGATCAGGCAGGCACAAATCCGGTCGTCTTCCGCTCTGCCCTGGCCATCACCGAAGCCCACATTGTCGCTGCCCGCGATGCGTACAAGGTTGGCGAAACGGATGCGGCGGCGGAGATGTTTGCGCACCCGGTTTCAGAAGTGCTCTTTGATGTCGGTCCGTATCTCGAGGCGCGCGGAGTCGAGAACTTTGACCAGATGTTGCTGGATGCGTCTGAGGCCGTCTTCCAGGGTGAGACGACTGAACAGATCGATGCGCGTACTGACGAGATCATTGCAACACTTCGCTCGGCTGCTGAAAAAGCTCCAGATGACGGGTCGTCAGAAGCGCTCATTCAGGCAGGCGTCGCCGCTGACCAGCTGGACCGCGCAGCAACCATGTATGGCATTGCTGGCGAGTCAGACGAGTATGAACCTTACCTCGACGGCTACGGTTTTGTCATCGCAGGCAAAGCTGCATTCGAAGCGGAAAAAACCGCCATAGAAGCTGAGCTTCCAGACGTCGCAGCGGCGCTTGAAACCGCTCTGACACAGCTCGAAATGGCTTACCCAACGGTGGAACGCCCAGAAGCCTTGGATCACAATCCAGCAGCGCTTACCGGCAGCGTCTCTGCACTTCTGCTGGCACTGGGTCAGTAAAAATAAAGCGACCTGGAGGGCTTATCGGCCCTCCAGCAAAGCTTTGACGCGCTGCTTTTTCGTTGGCGGCACATGTGTTCCACTGCATGATCCCATTTGTGTTCGATTGGCTCGTATTCATCGAGGCGAGAACGATGCCGTTTTGTAATCTCGTCAGTGCGAAGGCGCTCTAACCGCCTGTCTTCCCTGATCATTCTGAACCCCAGATACATTCCGAAGTTTTGCGCCGGGGCCGATTATCCGTCAACTGCGCGAGCCGCAGGGTAATGGAAACCCGGCGCCAACGACTATCCCCTGATCAGGGGGCTAAAACGAGTGTCTGAACTCGCTGAAGCACGATTTCAGACAAAGCCAAAACTTCGGTCCAATTCAATCTTTCTTCTTGTTCAACGAGAAATATCTGTGCGCAAAAATTTCGCAGCGGTTAGGGCTGAAAACCCTCCGGCGAAACCGGACGACTTGAAGAGAGATAAACGACGTGCTCGGAGACCACACAACAGAAATCGCTGTATTGATAGGCTTTATAGCCATTGCAATTGCCGGTTTGGTAATTCGGTCACGTTGGTTCAAAGGATGGTTCGGCGAATTCAAAGTGAATTCAGTCATCAAGCGTAATCTGGATAAGTCGGACTATAGATTGCTCTCAGATCTGACATTGCCTTCCCGAGGAGGAACAACTCAGATTGATCATGTTGTACTATCCCGGTTTGGTGTCTTCGTCATTGAGACAAAAAATATGCTGGGACTGATTTTCGGAACGGCCAACCAATCAAAATGGACTCAGGTTGTCTTCCGCAGGAAATCAAGTTTCCAAAATCCAATTCGTCAAAACTTTAAACATGTCCGAACGGTCCAGGAGCTTTTGGGCCTTAAATCGCACCAAATTCACAGCCTTGTAGCGTTCGTCGGATCCGCGACCCCGAAGACTCTCATGCCGTCCGATGTCGTCTGGGGCGCGGACTCTGTCGCTGAGGCGATTGGGTCAAAACAGATTGAATTGATTGACCCGGAAGTTCTCGATGAGCTTGAAACGAGGCTTTCGGAGGCGCGACTTGAGCCCAGTATTTTTACGAACCGCGCACACGTGAAGCACGTCAAAACCAGAGCGGCGGAGCGAAAGAAAGGCTTGTCCAGCTGCCCTCGCTGTGGATCCGGATTAGTCAAACGAACAAACGAAAAATCCGGCGAACGGTTCTGGGGCTGTTCAAAGTTTCCCAGATGCCGAGGCACCAGACGCGCTACAGCCTGATCAGAGCGAACTCATTTGAGTGGAAAATGGCGCACCCAGAAGGATGCACTTCAAACGCTTCAAAGACCGCGACTGCGGTCCGGGCGATAGCCCGCCCCATCGGAGACATGAGCAAAGCGAACTGCCGTGAGATCAAAATAATGGCGCACCCATCAGGATTCGAACCTGAGACCTCTGCCTTCGGAGCTGGTTCATTGCCCTATCCGAAATGCGCGATAGAGCACGCCAGAGCGCGATAACCATCTGAAAAACATTGATTTTTAGAAGCCGCCCTCCGAAGTCTCTATCCGAGAATACGCCCGAATTTGCTGCGAAGTGCTTACGTGGTGCTTACGTGAAAGTCGGGTCCGGCAGGGACTGGGACCATGGCGAAGATCACCAAACGGGTCGTCGATACGGCCGAAACAGGCACCAAAGACTACGTCATTTGGGATGATGAACTCCCTGGGTTTGGTCTGCGCGTCTTCGTATCCGGAAAGCGCAGCTATGTGATTCAGTATCGATCAAGAGGACGCTCACGTCGCTATACGATAGGCCTCCATGGCATATGGACCCCAGAGACCGCTCGTCGTGAAGCGAAAACGCAACTTGGCCGCGTCGCTCATGGTGACGACCCCGCCGAAGAACGGGAAGAAGACCGGAAGGCGCTTACCATC
>NZUJ01000112.1 GCA_002701295.1 Ponticaulis sp.
CAGATGAAGTCTTCATCACCGGAACCTTCGCGGGCGTGTCACCCGTGCGCGAGGTTGATGGTCGCGATATCGCCCATCTCAACGGCCCGATGACCCAGCGCATTCGTGACCTCTATCAGGAGCTGGTCTCCAAAAGCCTGACACCGATCACATGACCGAAACCATCCGCATCGCCATGTGGTCCGGACCACGCAATCTCTCGACAGCCATGATGCGCAGCTTTGGCACGCGTTCTGATACGTTCTGCGTGGATGAGCCATTTTATGGCGTCTATCTCAATGAAACCGGGCTGAAACACCCTATGCGCGAGGAAATCCTTGCCCGCCATCCGACGAGCGCTGCCTCAATTATTCATGATCTGGCATACAAGAAGTTTGAAAAGCCGGTCTTTTATCAAAAGCATATGACCCACCACATGATCGCGCCGATCCCACGCGACTGGTTTGATCGGGTTCGCAGCGCCTTTCTTATTCGTCACCCGGCCCGCGTACTTGCGAGCTATGCTAAAAAGGCTGAAACAGTCTCGCTCGCCGATATTGGTTTCGTTCAGCAGGCCGAAATTTTTGACCGGGTTTGCGACCAGACAGGCAAAACACCAGTCGTAATCGACAGCGATGACATTCTACGCAAGCCAAAGAAGAAACTGAAAAAGCTGTGTGAGGCGCTCGACATTCCGTTCACGACAGAAATGTTGAGCTGGCAAGCTGGCCCCAAACCGGAGGACGGCGCCTGGGCGGAGCACTGGTATGACAGCGTGAATGCGTCAACAGGTTTTGGTGATCCGCCCGGCGATGTCCCCGAACTTTCCGGCAATTACCACGGCATTCTGGCGCAGGCCCTCCCGATTTATGAGCGCTTGTCTGAGCATAAGATCTGAATTGTATTCGCTCCGCTGACATTTCGGTTATCGCTATAGGCATTTCGGCGGAAAGCCTTATCTCTTTAGTAAACTAAAGGAGACCGCCTGTGCCCCAGCTTACCGCACCCTCGATCCCTGTTTTCAAACATCAGCTCTTGAGTTTGATCTGTCTTGCGGGGCTGCCCATCGCGGCCTGTGCGCAGGAGCCGACAGCGTCGGAAACAACCAGCGCGACGCAAACCGCGACGCCTACTCCGTCAGCAGCAGCATCCACACCGCCAGATCAGGCGCTCGTCCCGCTTGAAATGGAAATTCTCGCACCTCCCGGAACCTCTATTCCGCGCTTCATGGTCGATGCCGCATGGCCTGAAATGCCATCGGACACGATTATCGGTCAGGTACCGGGTCTCGCAGTCGACAGTGATGACAATGTCTGGATTGCCCAGCGCCCTCACACACTCGGCGGCACAGATACCGGCCTCGCAATGGATCCGCCAATTGCCCGAAATTGCTGCCGCCCCGGCCCGACTATCATGTCCTTCGCCCAGGATGGCACCTATCTCGGCGGATGGGGCGGCCCGGGCACTGGCCCGGAAGTTGATGGCGTTGATCAATGGCCCCGCAATATTCATGGGCTCTTCGTCGACAGTGACGAGACGATCTGGATTGGCGGCAATGGTGATGGCGACCACGTCGTCCTCAACTTCACCAAAGACGGTGAGTATATCGGCATGGTCGGCCGCCATGGTGAAACCGATGGCAATGCGTCTGAAACGCGCCTCGGCAACCCAGCTGACATCTGGCGTGGCTCCGGAGAAGTCGTCATTGCAGACGGCTATATAAATAAGCGCATTATCCGCTTCGAAGACGGTACGCTCGATTTCTCGGGCTATGAAGGCGCTTATGCTGAAGACCCATCTGGCGGCACCCGCGAAGGCAGCTTCGACCAGAGCCAGGCAACCGCCACGACGGATGGTGGCGCAAACCCGCTCGCCCGCAGCTTTGGCGACATCGTCCATTGCGTCGTCGGCACGAACGACGACCTGATCTTCATTTGTGACCGCCGGAACAATCGTGCTCAGGTCTTCCAGCGAACAGAAACTGGCGACCTTGAACACTTGCGCGATATCGTGATCGCTCCTGAGACTGGCGGCACGCGCACAGTCTCCGACATCGATTTCTCTCCAGACGGCAAATTCATATACATCGCCGACATGATGAACAGCAGCATCTGGATTTTGGACCGCGAAACTTATGAGCCTCTCGCGTCAATCGGACGAGTTGGCCGCTATCCGGGGGAGTTCACATGGCTTCACTCTGTTGTCGCGGACTCCGATGGCAATCTCTACACGTCCGAGGTGAATACGGGCCGCCGCGTTCAGAAGCTCGTCTATATGGGCGAAGAGGTTTATCAGGGCGAGTGAAACTGACGCATTGGCTTTCCACCGCCTGCGCCCCATCTCAGCTCCATGGCTGACTGGTCTCAATATGAAGCGCCGATACGGGTCGGCGCGTTTGCGGCGGTATTTCTGATCCTCGCATTGGCGGAGCTCGCATTTCCGCGGAAAAAGCGCATCCGGTCTCGCCTCACGCGCTGGGTCAGCAATGTAGGACTGTTGGTGATTTCCACCCTCGTACTCCGGTTTGCTATCCCTGTTGTGGCGGTCGGGTTTGCCGCACTCATGTCGGAACGCGGCATTGGCGTATTCAATCTTACCGCCATGCCGGTCTGGCTGGAGATCATTCTCGCTATCATTCTGCTCGATCTGGCGGTTTGGGCACAGCATGTGATCATGCATTATGTCCCGCCGCTTTGGGCATTTCACCGCATTCACCACATGGATGAAGACCTTGATGTCGCAACCGGCATACGCTTTCACCCAGGCGAAATGGTGTCATCCTTCGCGATAAAGCTCGGTGCGATCGCCCTGATCGGCCCCGCCGCAGTCGCCGTGTTTCTGTTCGAGATTCTACTGAACGCCGCCAGCATTTTCGAACACGCCAATATCCGCCTGCCTGCGCAACTTGAGCCGCATCTACGCAAGGTCATCGTCACGCCAGACATGCACCGCGTGCATCACTCGGTCTATCCGGAGGAAACCAACTCGAATTTCGGGTTCTGCCTCTCCCTCTGGGACAGACTCTTTCGCACCTATCGCGACCAACCACGCGATGGCCACGACGCCATGCGACTTGGCCTCGACAAACGCCCCGCCGGGGATCCGGCGAGACTCGATTATCTGTTACTGGCAGCTTTTCGCAGCTCTCAGGCCGCGCGAACCCATAAAGGCTCTAACGAGGCGTGACCGCCGACCGGACGACGCTGATTGCGCACGCGCTTCAGATGCTGTTCCGGAATCAAGGTGAGACGCGCCTGAACACGCTCAACTTCTTGCTCACCCGCCTCGCGAATGAAGAATGCCGTATTGGCGTGCGTCTTCACCGCCAACAAAGCGGCACAATCGGCGTAAACCGCCTCATCAACGCCAAACTGATCGCTGTCGAGTACAACAGCTTTCGCAAAATCTATCGCATCGCGTGCGAACAATAAATCAGGACGGCCACAGCCGAGCTCCATCCAGTTCGCCAGAAGACGGACTTGTGGATCACCGATTTCCAGAACGCGATCATTAAAAAGAAATAGCATTCTCACCCTACTCCATATGCACGAGAGGGAGCTTAGCCGAAGCGTTTTAATGTCAGACTTCAGGAAACAGATAATCCAGCAGGCCCCATTAAGGGTTTCGTTCCGGATCAGTCACCGGTCGTTCACCATTCACTGGCTCAGTCAGGAAGTGACGCCCCATTGTATCCTCGATTTCGATAACCCAGAGATCTGAATCATAGCTGCGTCGACGCGACACGAGGTCATCGACCATTGATTCTTCGACGAATTCTCCAGCCGCAGGCAGCCAGTCGAATGTCCGAGTCTCTGACATCATCGGCGATGGCGCAAAAGCCGCAGCGGTTCCATCGAGTCTGGCAACCTTAACAAGCACGTCTCCGCGCTCTTTATCTCCGTGAGAAACAATAAAAGCGCTCGCCCCGCTGAAATTCACACGGCGCACAAGGGCATCCACCCAGATATGAGTTGGCAATCTATCGGACATCGGGCGCTTCCCATTTAAGACTGGCATCCGTTTTGCGCTGTTTGTCATGAAAAGACAAACGGGTCCCGTCATGATACAGACAGACAATCTCGCCACCTTATTGACCGAACCAACTATCGGTGCCGGCTCTCAGGCCGCAATAAGTCTCACTGCAGCCCAAGGCGCTGAAAATCAGTTTCTGATCAATCCATGGCTTGGCCTCATTGGATTGGCGGCTCTGGTCCTTTCCGGCGCGATTGCTGTGATCCGGGAAATTCAGATCGAAGAAGAAGACGGCAACGCCTGAACGCCGCGCTGACTGGCCGATCACCAGATAAAACACAGCAATGACTGCTTTCTGACACCGCGTATTTACCGGTCAGAAAGCACAAATGACTATTGTCCTGCGGCATGAAAGCCGCTTTTCTTTTCACCAGCGCTGCACTTGCCATCCTGCAGGCCGCTCCGGCCGCTGCAGAACAGACCGTTTATCGTGCGGCTGAGCAGGCATTTCTGGAACGGACCTCTTTGCAGGCGGCCGATGACAAATGCGGCTATTTCACGGAGCTCGAACGCACCGCCCTGACCTCCGGGCAGCTACAGGCGCGTGGCGCGCTCCTTCGCGCAGGCGTGCCGGCAGACGCAATCGACAGCGCAGCCAGCGAAGTTATTCGCTTTGCCAATACACAGGATTGCGGCGCTGCGGATTTCAACACCGCCGCCGGATATCTGAAGAACGCCTTCTCTGCCTATATCGGCACCATGTTGATGGAATTTCCTGGCGCCGAAAGCGTATGGAAAGCCTCGCGTAGCCGATGGGATACCTGGCGCGTCGTTCAGGACGGGTCCAGCAAGGACTATCTTTATCAATTCGGCCTTCTGGCGCCCGATATCGATGATCCGGAAGCCTTCCCGGCGAACTATTCCCGCCCTTTGGATAATCCGCTGGTCAGCAAACCCTTCCGCCTGACCGTGGACCTCTTCCTCACCGATGATCAGACGCTGCCATCAACGGCGCGAATTCTTGTCCGCAATGAAGCGAAAAGCCCGGAACCATGGCTGGGCGCCATTTTCTCAGGAAAACCCGGCCCGCCGCCACGCACCGTCACCAGCGCCTACTGGCCAAGTGAACGGGTGCTGATCGAAGAGGAGAAGGGCCAACGTCGCGCGCGGTTTGTGTTTTCTGACGATGCCACACAGGCGCTCGCTCAGCTGGACCCGCGTGAGCGTTTTGAAATCCTCATCCAGCCATCAGCACGCGCTGAAGATCAAACAACCAAAAGCCTTGTTCTTGAAGTCGGTGACTTTCAGGCCGCTCATCTGTTTGCGAAACTTCCGCCGCTCTGACTATTCGGCGGCCTGATCAGCTTGAAGGCTCAAAGGCGTCGCCTCAGGCAGAAAAACCCGCACCGTGGTGCCTTTTCCGAGTTCGCTCTCGAAAGCCACGGCGCCCAACATGTCTTCCGCGAGCAATTTCACAATCGACAGTCCCAAACCGGTTCCGGCCCGTGTCTTGGCATTCTCACCCTGGAAGAAGGGCTGACCAAGCTTGCTGACTTCATCATCCGGCAGGCCTTCGCCATGATCGGTGATCGCGAAAATGGCACGTTCGTCCTGCTCATAGATCACGACCTCGATCTGTCCGCCTTCGGGGGAGTATTTGATCGCATTAGTCAGAAGGTTCACCAGAATCTGGCGCAGGGCATTGCGATCAGCAGATACCGCAAGCTCGTGATCATGTTCCTCAACCTGAATGCTGACATTGCTGGCATCAGCCTGCCACTTCACAAGACGAACGGCATCCTCCGCTTCACCCAAGGCGTCCAGAGGCTCAATGTGGAGCTTCAACCGTCCAGCCTGGCTCTTCGCCGCTGTCATCAGATCATCCAGCAACAAGCCGAGATGATCGGCTCCTTCTTTGATGTTCCGGGCAAATCCGCGATAGAGGTCGTTCAAAGGACCGGCCTGCTCAGACATCAAAAGCTCTGAATAGCCGCCAACCGGGTTCAGCATATTCTTCAGCTCATGGCCGAGGCTTGCCACCCAGACGGCGGCATTGAGCCCTTCTTCTGTCGTCGGAGCGATGCGCTTCGGGGTGATCACAAATCGATAGCCGTCACTCACATGCAGGAAGCCGACTTCGCAGGTTTCCTTTGCATCGCCACGCAGCAGAGGCTGAACACCCGTTTCACCCTTACTCAGGAAGGCGTCGACATTCTCAAACAGGTCAGGCAACCAGCAATGCGACAATTGCCGCGCAGTCACGCCCGGCAACATGCTGAGATCACCAATCCAGGAGCGCAGCCGTCGGTTCCGATCGACATTGAGGATCAGAATTGGCGTTTCAGCCAGTGTCGACAACCAAAGGTCCATGCGGTGGTTCTTGCTGCGCCGTTCGGCCAGCACACTGCCGCAGACCAATGCAAACACGCCGATCTGGATCACACTGATCAGGGTCACAGCCCCGGTAAAACGCCCCAGATAGTCAATCTGCGCGCCGGGTAAATCAAACACCGACAAGACGAGTAGAACCAGATATCCGAGCGCTGCAAACACGCTCGCTTCGATCGCTAGCCGGAACCGCCCCACCGACACGGCATGCATAGGCGCCAGCGCCAGCGTGATGACCAGAGGCGACTGACTCCCACCACTCATAAGGGTGGCCAGCAAGCCGATCAGGGTCCAGGAAAACACCACCCAGACGTCTGCAATTTCAGGGGAATCCTCGCCACCGCTCAACAGGTGCAAAACAGCCGGCAGCACGCCAATTCCCGAGGAAATCAGGAGAACTTGAAAGGGTATCTGCAAAAGGATAAAGGACGCAGCAGCCGCCACAACGACCATCAAAATCCAGATGGCGCTGGCGAAAACTGGTGAAAACCCGCGTCTCGACAAACCGTTAGAAGAAATCCTGTCTATCCCCTATATAGTAAACACATATTTACCACTGTTAAACACCATTAAAGCAGCATTGAGGCGATATCGTCGGGATGCTAGTCTGTCCGTATCGTGCGCGTTACAGAGTCTCAGGAGAGTAGTTCATGACGTTGAGTCGAGTATTCCTTGGCGTAGTAACCAGTGCAACGATTCTATCACTTTCAATAGCGTCTGCTGATGACACGGATCCGCCTTCAGCGCAGTCCGATTCAACTACGACCACTCAAACGACCAGCGCTATTCGCCTTCCAGGCTTCTCCCAGACAGAGACTGTTGAACCTGCCACTCCTGCTGCAATTGCACCTGCCACACCGGACGAGGAAACCACCATCGCTCCGGAAGTGATCGAACCGATTGAACCTGTACTTCCGGACGTACTCGCCTCATCAGCCATCGCCTATGGCAGCTATCAGACTGACGTTTCCAACTTCAAACGTGACCTTGAATCTCTGGACGATATCGAGTCTGCGATGAATATTCTTGGCACGCACAACTCCAGACAACTGGCGTCAGGTTGGCTCGCCTATTCGGCACTTCTGGCTTCTCAGTCAGAAGACTTTCGCAAAGGTGTTCTCGACACCGAGGCCTATCACGGTCGTGATCGCCTTCTGAACGGCATGCGAAACAGCCCCGCCTATACGCTCTCACTTGCTGGTGCGAAAGATGCCATCTCGCGTGCACTGGGCGCCAGCAAGGCCGACGCGCGCCGTCTCGACACTGTTGGTGAAGAGATCAAGGATCAGGCCTATTCTCTTCAAGGACTTGGCTGGGCGAAAGCTCGTCTGTCCGGCAAACCGGCAGATCACGCACAGCTTCTTCGGATTGCCGCAATTGATGGTCGACCGCAATCTGGCGCAATACGCTCGCTGTTTGTCGATCAGGACGTCAACAAGACCATTTCCAATGCCAATTCGCTCGGCTCATCCACATCCTTGTGGGACCGCCTGGTCTCTGTAGGGCCGGAGCTCAAACTCCCGGGCTTTTCAAGCTATGCCAGCCCGCCATCGCAATACACCATCCGGGAAGATCGCCAGGTCACCGCTGGCAATATTGCAACGCTCGCGGCACTTCGCATCATGGGCGAAACCGACCCGACCGAAGCCTCACCTTATGTTCAGGAAGCCCTGGAAGACTCCCAGACGCAAAGCTGTTTTGAACAGGCGCAGCTCAACCTCCTGCAATGCGTTAGTGCATCTCGCAACGTCTTCGAGCGTCCATTCTGCATCGGCGTGCATGCCCTCAAAGAAGTCGGCAGCTGCGTCGGCGACGTCTCTTACTGATTTTCCTGACACTTTACCCTTTTCTTCTGCGCTGAAGCACGCCATGTGCAGGTCATGAGCGTCGAACTACAGGCTACCGAAATTCGCGAAACCTTTGACTTCCTGGATGACTGGGAAGCCCGGTATGAGCACATCATCGATCTGGGAAAATCACTCCCGCCACTCGCTGACGATGAAATGGTCGACGCCTATAAGGTTCGCGGATGCTCCAGTCAGGTCTGGATCATTCCCGGCGAAACAGCCAATGGCCTGATCTCCTTCCGCGCACAATCAGACGCTATGATCGTGGCCGGGCTCATCGCTCTCCTCACCGAACTCTTCAACAATCAGCCGGCAAAAGAAGTTCTGGCCTTCCCGGCAGAAAGCTTTTTCGCAGAGATCGGCCTGACAGAAGCCCTGAGTTCACAGCGGGCCAACGGCCTCAAAGCCATGCTTCAGCGCATCCACACACTTTCGGAAGCCGCCATTCAGGCAGGCTGAATGCTTGGGTCATAGCCCATCGCCAGCTGACGTGTTGGCTGCCACATCCCAGACAGGACCTGCCCGCTCCGTTCAGAAATCTCTGACAGCTGCTTTATCGCCACCTCGAGGTCCGACATCCAGCCATCAAACTCCGGATCGTCGCGCAAATCTTCGATAAACTGAACAGCGTGCCCAACGGTCGACTTGTCCCGCCCGAAGGCCTCACCCGTCGCAGATAACGACAATGAGCACGATGTGTGCGCAAGATACATGGCAACCTGCCTGGCACGTGCAACCGGCTTCACGCCGCGCCCGGCACTGTTCAGAACCGTTCCATCATGCCCCGTGACGCCGCCAACCAGGTTCGTCACCAGTTGCGCTATTTGTCGTCGGTCCAACATCATAACCTTCACCCTTTATCATTTTGAATTTCAGAACGACCGAGTGTACCGACGCCCTGAGGGTGTAGGATTATATTCCTGTATTAAGATTTTTGTCTATTCCTGAAGAGGATATTTCTGGGCCGGTCAGGCAACCGGTTGTGTTGGCTGAACCGACCGGTTCACCATATCTGCGGTGACGAACATGGTCTCGCGGCGCAGGCCGTCATCGTCAAAAGCTATATTGTCGTAGCATAGAATTGGTTGGCGATTGTCTTCGAGCGGCCTCAGCGGCAGTCTCATCCAGAAATGCGCACGTCTGTGGCCGACAGGTGTTGACCCAAAAACCGGCGAGCCGGATTTCTGGCAACGGCGAACGGCTTCTGCCCAGGGGACCTCATTCCCGCACTCTTCCTGTACGAGCCGTCCACGACACTCTGTGCCCAATACATCCTTGAGATGCGTGGCGGTCAGGCGAAATCGAAAGTGTCCGTCAGTCTGTTGCTCAATGATTGAAACATTGGACAAACAAAAGATCAGATCGGCGGGGCTAATGCCTTTTCTTTCAGGCAATTCACCATTTTCGCACTTACTGATCCAGTATTTAAGCAATTTCGCCTGATTACCGGAGAGAATCTCCTTAAGTTCACGCTTCATGACTTGCCCGTTCGTCTGCACCATATGGTTAACATCGGTTAATTCGAATCAGTCGCCAAGCCTTAATTTCGTTTTTATTGTGGTTTTCAAATGTTTTATTGTTTCGGTACCGAAACAACTTTCGAAAACTGACTCTATATTACGCCTTTGATTGACCGAGCCCCATTTTCTTTGCGAGTTCTGATCTTTGTTTTGCATAGTTGGGCGCAACCATTGGATAGTCCGCAGGCAGGTTCCACTTCTCGCGATACTCTTCCGGTGAGAGGTTATATTTAGATCGCAGGTGACGCTTCAGTGATTTAAAGCGCTTTCCGTCCTCCAGGCAGATCAGATAGTCAGGCGTAATCGACTTGCGCACAGATACGGCTGGTGTGACATCCTTCGGCGCCTCTTCCCCCGGTGTCATAGACAGGTCGCGGATGGTCGCATGGACCCGTTCGATGACATTCGGCAAATCATTTGCCTGTACAGGATTATTGGAGACATATGCCGCGACGACTTCGGACGTCATCTGGATGAGTTGTGTATGCGTCGTCGGACTCAAGTCATTGTTGAGTGTTGGTGTCATTGGATCCTCCCCAGGCCCTGTTTCGAGCCTTGTTTTGCTTATAACATTTTCTTCTATACGATTTATAAGTTGACTGAAAGACATGAAATCATGGTTTAAGTCACTGTAAAGCCCTATTCGGCATAGAGCGTTCATTACATACAGTAGTGAAAACAGTATATTGCAGCGCAATACGTAGATCACTGGAAGTATACTTCGATCCGGCAAAACTGAACAAATTCAGTCGGCAACCCGTTGCTTGCTCGTCAAAGGCGTCTGAAAGACTTTTGCTCTTTCTGCAGCGCACATAAAATAATTGTCGGATGATCACGCCCAGATCAGCGACTTCCTGGATAAATTTCCGTCAGAAACAAAAAAAACAGACCGGAAACCCGGTCTGTTTTCAGAATATTTCGCGCACGCTGCTGCAACGCAGCATAATTCGCTTCAGTCAGCGTCAATCTACGGCCCGGCGATCAGAGCCAGACCCATCACAATTGCCAAAACAATACTGGTCCAGATTGCGATACCGGAAGACAGAGGTCCACGGCTTAGCTGGCCTTTCGGGCTGAAGGTATCCTCAATCCGGTCATACACACGCCGTGCAACGCCTTGCATCGAATCGGTCATGGCAGGTCCAAGCCGGTGCCAGACAGCGCCCAGCCACACCACAGAGCTGTATACGGGGCGTCTGTAGACCCAGTCTGTATCCAGAACCACACCACGCTTCTCAGGCGGGTAGAGCTTGAGGCGGTTCAGCACGATGAAGGCAAAGGCTGCAAACATCAGAAGCTGGAACTGCGTTAACACGTGATCCGTCGTCCAGAGATCCTGATCAAGGTATTTCTGTGCCTCGAGCTGGTAAGGCAGCAGGCCATACAGGAAGTCGACACCACCAAGCATCGGGAAACCGAGCCAGATACAGAAGAAGGCTGCGATCCCCATCGCCAGAAGCATGTTGAACGGCGCTTCCTTCGGCCGCTTGCCGCTATCATGCCCGAAGAAGGCAAAGTATGGGATCTTGATACCTGAGTGCTCCAGAACGCCCGCAGAGGCAAAGAGCAGCATCATCCAGATCACAGCCATATGCTCATAGCCAACCGCACTCATGGTCAGTGATTTCGCGACGAAACCCGAGAAGAGCGGGAAAGCCGAAATCGACGCGGCTCCGATAAGACAGAAGATCGCCGTGAACGGCATGGTGCGGTACAGTCCGCCAAGTTCAGTCGCCTTGGTGGTGCCCGTCCGGTACATCACCGCGCCCATACTCATGAAGAGCAGACCTTTATAGATGATGTGACAGAAGGCGTGCGCCGCCGCGCCATTCAGCGCCAAAGGCGTGCCGATACCAATGGCACAGACCATAAAGCCGACCTGGTTGTTCAGCGAGTAGGCCAGAACCTTGCGCAGATCGTTCTCAATCACAGCAAAGAAGACCGGGAAGACCGTCATGATCGCACCGATCCAGATCAGTGAGTCTTCACCCGGGAAGAACCGCAGAAGCGCATAGACAGCCAGCTTCGTTGTGAAGGCAGACAGCACCACAGCGCCCGTATGCGTCGCTTTCGGATAGGAGTCCTGAAGCCAGTTGTGCATCAGCGGGAAGGCCGCCTTGATCCCCAGAGCAATGAACAGGAAGATCGCGCCCGGGTCCTCACCCAGTTTCAGGCCTTCACCATCTGTCAGGAATGCGCTGAATTCGAGAGATCCGAACTCGCCCATGATAAAGGCTGAGCCCATCAACAGCAGAACGCCGGAGAGGATCTGAACCCCGAGATACCGCATGCTGGCCTTGTAGGCTTCTTTGCTCCCGGACCGCAAAATCAGGAAGACAGACGAAATTGCCGTGACTTCCCAGAAGATGAACACCGTCATCAGGTCGCCACAGAAAGTGGCGGCAATCGCTGCACCAGCATAAATCAGTGCCATGGAATCCTGCAAAGGATCCTTGGTATGCAGCGCATAGATCGAGTTCACGACGGCGGCAATCAGGAAGGCCAGACCGAAGACTATGGCAACTTTCTCGACCTGATAAAGCACCAGGGTCAGTTCCATGATCTCGACGCTCGCCAGCGGCGTGCCCTGAGCCTGATGCATGGCCAGCGCCAGTAGGCCAAGCAGAGGGCCACCAATGGTCACCACGCCGCGGGCAATCCGGTGGCGCACGAAATAGGCCAGAATACCGGCAATAATGACGATAAAGCCCGGATTGGTCACTGAAAGAAGAAGCTGAGGATCTTTAAACATCGCTGTCCTCCTCATCTCCGTAATAGTTTTCAGGGCGGCCGAGCAGTTTACGCAGTGGCCAGCCCGTCATCACCACAAAGGCAAATGCACCAAAGCCGTACAGCGCATAGAAAATCGGAAATTCAGCGAAATGCAGATACTCATGGCGCGCCGGTAGAACGAAACTGGCCAGGGCCAGAGCCGCGCAAATCACGATCATCGCGATGAATGTGATGAAGCCTGCCTTGGGATGGCTGGTCCAACCAAAGATCTTGTCGCCCGGATAACTATCCATATCCGGCTTGTGCTGATGTTCTGAGCTGGAGGTCTCGCTCATGGCTGCGCTCCGAAAACAGGGGCTAAGAAATCAGTGATGAAGTCCACGCTGAAGAACAGGACGAAACAACCCGCAGCGGTAATCATCAACGGAATAACAGTCAGTGCTGGCGCGCCACCCGGGCGTTTGAAGCCAGCAATCTCTAGATTGTCCGCATTCGGCGGCATCAGGCCAAGAATGGCAATTGGCAGAAGATAAGCCACATTCAGCAGCGTCGAAGCGATCAGAACAAACACCACATATGTGTGGTCTGCACTCACCGCGCCCTGCATCAGCTCATACTTCGCCCAGGCGCCACCAAGCGGCGGAACGCCAATAATCGACAGAGACGCAATAAAGAAACAGATGAAGACGATCGGCATTTTCCGGCCGAGCCCACGCATCTGACTGATCTCTGTCTTGCCGGTCGCGACATAAATAGCGCCCGCACACATGAACAGCGTGATTTTTGCCATCGCGTGCATGGCGATCTGAAGCCCTGCGCCCGTCGCGCCAGCTGTATTGGCCAACATGGCACCAACCGTCACATAAGACAGCTGAGACACGGTCGAATAAGCCAGCCGGGCTTTCAAGTTGTCTTTTGTCAGCGCGATCAGCGAGGCAACCACAATCGAGAAACAACCCACCCAGAGGACGACCTCTGTCATTGGCAATGCCGACAACATGTCGAGGCCGAAAATATAGATGGCGAGCTTCATGATCGTGAACACGCCCGCCTTCACAACCGCCACAGCGTGCAGCAGCGCGGAAACCGGCGTTGGTGCGACCATCGCATTCGGCAGCCAGAAATGAACGGGCATAAGGGCCGCTTTACCCACACCGAAGACAAAGAGCAGAAGCAGCACGCCGCCAAGAACCGGCCCAACCTTGCCTGCCAGCAATCCACCCTCGACGAAATCGAGGCTACCGGCCAGCGCGAAGGTCCAGACAACCGCCATCAGCAGCAGACCAATAGACGTTCCCAGAAGCGTCAGGAGATAGATCCGCGCACCACGACGGGCATTCTCGTCGCCCTTATGTGCCACCAGTGGATAGGTTGAGAGCGTCAGCACCTCATAGAAGACAAATAGGGTGAACAGATTGCCAGACATGGCAACACCCATCACGCCGAACAGCGCAAGGCCGAAACAGATATAGAAACGCGTCTGATTGCGCTCTCTGCTTCCGCGCATATAGCCGATGGAATAAAGCGAGTTCAGGATCCACAATCCGCTCGCAATTACGGCGAACATAGCGCCAAGCGGTTCAAGCTTGAATTGGAAACTCAGCCCCAGAGCCACATCGAACTGCATACCATCAGGAGACGGCCAGATGACTTCCGTCCCGCTCGCCACACGTGCCGCAAGAATGCAGCAGAGGATAAAGAGCGTTACAGCGCCGATCAGCGTTGAAGCTTCCCGGACATCAGGAATTGAGCTGAAGATCAGTACCGCGCCGGCAACCAGCAACGGCACAATCAAAATGAGAGGGATCAGCAGTTCATTGCTCATGGCCGCACTCCCGGAAAGGCGATGCTTGCGGCACCGTCAGTCAGATTGGTGATAAAGCTGGCATCAATGCCGAAATAAATATTAGCCAAGGCAAGAACCCAGAGTGGCAGAAGCAGCATGATTGGTGCTTCGCGAACATTCATCTGTGTTGGGCCAGGGGTCTTGAAGAAGGTCGATTCCAGAATGCGACCGACATACAACACCGCCAGGACAGAACTCATGGCCAGCACCACGACAACCCACCACCAGCCTTCGACCAGCGCAGCCTTGAACAGAGCAACCTTGGACAGGAAGCCAGCCGTCAAAGGCACGCCGACAAGGCTGAGAGCCGCGATTGCCATCGCGGTCATGGTCCATGGCGCCTTGCGTGCCACGCCGGCAAAATCGCGCAGCTGCGACGATCCCAGGCTCAGGGCGACACCGCCCACGGCCATGAACAAAGCACCCTTCATCATGGCGTGGTTGATCAGGTGGAACAGACCAGCCGACAGGCCAAGCTCTGTCGCAAGCGCCAGGCCGAGCAACATATAGCCGACCTGCGCAACTGAGGAGTACGCCAGCATGCGTTTGATATCGGTCTGAAACACAGCCTGGAAGGAACAGGTGATTGCAGCAATCGCAGCCAGTGGCGCCAGCACCCAGGTAAACGTCATTTGCTGGAACTCAAGTGCCGGAGAAAAGACCGAGAACAACAGGCGCACCAGCGCGTAAAACGCGACCTTGGTTGCTGTGGCGGCCAGGAACACCGTCACGAAGTTTGGCGAATAGGCATAAGCGTTTGGCAGCCATTGGTGCAGCGGGAACATGGCCAGCTTCAGTCCCAGGCCCACGACGATAAAGGCAAACCCGGCATGAATTGTAGTGCTGTCGGCCACCTCAGGAATGCGCGCCGCGAGGTCTGTCATGTTCAGCGTGCCGGTTGCCGCGTAAAGGAAACCAACGCCGATCACGTAGAAGGTCGCGCCGATGGACCCCATAATGAGATAGTTGAATGCTGCAGTGAAAGCCCGACGATCATTCATCCCGCCAATTGCGACCAGCACATAAGTTGAAATCGAAGAAATCTCAAGGAAAACAAAGAGGTTAAACGCGTCGCCTGTAACGGCCACACCGAGAAGCCCTGCCATACAGAGTATGAATGCGGACATGAACAATGCCCGTTTCTCTTCCGGAATTTCCTTCACCATGGTCGGCAGCGCATAAATCGTCGCCAGTGTCCCGATGATCGCGACCAACAACAAAATCGGCGCATTCATCTTGTCGACCACGAACTCGATACCGAGCGGCGGCGCCCAGCCACCTAACGCATAAGACAGCGTACCGTCGGCATAGACGACCTGAACCAGAGCGAAGGCGCAAATAACAGATCCGACAATACCGGCAAGTACAATCGCCCAGGCCACACGCCAGCTCGGCACAACCGCCGTGATGGGCGCCAGAAGCATTGGGAAGACAACGACAAGCGCTGGCAGGTGCCGGACGAGCGCATCCGGAAGAAGAGAGACAATGTCAAATGGCATGGCTCAGGCTTTCTCCACAGAGTCTTCGGTTTCGGCATGGGCAGAATCGGCCAGCCGGACCTCGTCCATTTCTATCGTTCCATAGGACTCACGAATACGAACCACGATGGCCAGTCCGACGGCCAGGGTCGCAACGCCGACAACAATCGCCGTCAGGATCAGAACGTGTGGCAGCGGGTTGGAATAGAGCTCGTGAAGCGGTTCACCGCCGATATGACCGGGCTCCAGATACCCATCAACATATGGCCGTCCCAACTCATCGACACCCTCACCGCCACCATGTGCAGCAGGCGCGTGCGCGGCGTCACCGCCATGACCATCATCAGCGCCATGCCCGCCGCCATGCTCTTTCGGATAATCATGTCCGAAAAGGATAGGCGCAGAACCGCCGCGGATTTTACTCAGCGTGATATAGAACAGGAAGACAGAGGTTTGAAAAACACCAAGTCCGACAAGGCGCTTGATCATGTTTTCTGCCTGGAAGGTCACATAAAGACCCACCATCATCAGAAGAATGATCGCCCAGTAATTATAACGTTCGAAGATGAATTCGGCCATGTTCACCAATCCTCATCGTCGATTTCAGGCGCACGGCCAGCGAATGAATAGAAAATCGTCAGCATGCTTCCGGCAACGGCGAACAGAACACCGATTTCAATGATAATGATCCCGATATGCTGGCCCCAATGGCCCTCTGGTCCTTCAGCGACCAGAAAGTCATAGTCCAGAAAATTGCCGCCATTGATCAGCGACCACACACCGACTGAGCCATAGATAAAGAACCCGGCTGCGGCCAGCGAACGGGAGAAAATCGGCGGAATACGCTTCATGGCATCCACCACACCGAAAATCAGCGCGTAAAGAATAACGCCAACAGCGATGATAACGCCCGCCTGGAAGCCACCACCCGGTGAGAGCTCGCCGTGGAACTGCACATACAGCGCAAACAGGACGATAATCGGGATCAGGAACTTGCCGGTGACCCGCAGAATGACGTGATGATCAGGGTTCATTTCTTGCCCCGCTTTTTGTTCATCAGGGTCGCAGACAGAGAGCGCTCCCCAAAGCCCAGCAACAGAGCCACCGCAACGCCGGCGATGAAGACAACGCCTGTCTCACCGAAGGTATCAAAGCCACGATAGCTGGCGAGAATGGAGGTCACGACGTTCGGAATGCCGATATCAGGATAGTTCCGCTGCAGATATTCCTGCGCCAGATAAGCGTTTGCCGGCGAATCCGGATCACCAAAGCCCGGAAGGTCGATAGTCGCGTAAAGAAGCACAGCGCCGGTCACAACACAGACAAGTCCGGGCGCAAGCCGCTTCCAGGGTTTGTCTTCCTTGGCGGTTCGCACCGTCAGCAACATGGCGCCAAGAAGAAGCGCTGTCGAAATGCCTGCGCCGACCGCGGCTTCGGTAAAGCCAACATCTACAGCATCGACGATCACGAACCATGTGGCCGATAGGAGGCTGTAGACACCTGACAGCATGACCAGAGCAAACAGGCTACGAAGACGCGCAATCGCGATTGCGGTCACGCCCATCATGCTCAGAACGCCAATATCAATCAGAACAACAGACAATTCGATATCGCTGGACGCGATGTGAGCCGGATCAGCCATTTTCGCTTTCTCCCTCGTCTTCGTCCTTCAGGTCACGAAACTTGCCGATAAGCGGCTCGAGGCCAGCCGTATAAGCCGCATTCGCGATGGCGTGTGCGCTGGTCGGCCCCGTCAATACTAGGAACAGTCCAATCAGGATCATCTTGATCACGATGAAAATGCCGGGCGCCAGCAGGGCCATACCCGCCAACAACGTCAGCGCACCAAGCGTATCGGTCACACTTGCGGCATGCAGACGCGTGTAGAAATCCGGAAAGCGCAACACGCCAACAGCCGCGATCACTGTTGAGACCGCGCCAATCAGACACAGAATGCTGCCAACCCAGTGTCGCCAGCCCTCAGAGAGAACGGCCGCAATAACAGTATCGAGAACTTCGGTCATTGCGCGCCCCGCTTCTTCTCGCCTTCAGGCTTCACAAGCGAAATCTGGAAAGAACGATAGCGGAAGAACTTCAGGATCGCGATGGTCGCTACAAAGTTGATCAGCGCATAAAGCAGCGCGACATCTGCGAAATCAGGACGGTCCATCAGGAAGCCGACCAGTGCCAGAACCACCACAATTTTTGTGCCGATGGAGTTTACCGCCAGAACCCGGTCATAAAGGGTCGGCCCGGAAAACAGACGGATCAGCAAAAGGACGATCGCGACGAATAAAGCGAGCGTCGCTGCAGCTAATAGCGACATCAGGCTTTTCCTTTACGTGTTGAAGGACCATCGCCGGCAAGCGAAGACCGACGATCCATTTCTTCGAAGGCTTCCGGCTGAGCATCAGCTTCATAAAGACCGTGAACCAGCATGATGTCGTCATCGACGCGCAAGGTCACTGTGCCCGGCGTCAGTGTGATCGAGTTGGCAAAAATAACCTTGGCGAGGTCTGAGCGACAGGTGGACTTCACCTTCACGAGGCTCGGCTCAATATCCAGCTCAGGAGACATAATCGCTTTAAGAACAGTGATGTTCGCCTTAACAATCTCACCAATCAAGTAAGGCGTGTACAACAGGAATGCGAAAATGCGATGATACGGAGACGATTCCCGATCTTTCAGATCCAGCCGGATCGCCAGTGCGATAGCGATAATAACGGAAACAACTCCGAGCCCCAGAACGAGCGGCTCGAATACGCCCGACATTCCGAGCCATAACAACACTAATGCAGTTGCCAAACCCAGCACGTAGATCACGCGGTCAGCACCTTTCGCCTTAACAAACCATCAGGACCGAAGGACTAGCCAAGTGGAAACGACTTGACCAGTGGTCTGCAATAAATTCTCAATAAATTTTCGCGTTACAACGGGTCTGCGCCCTGTTCATGGCCATTTCTGAGGCAGCTGCGACAGCTTAGTTGCCGAACACCAATCGTGCGGTACGCGCAGACGTAGAGAAATGCTGTTCCGCATTCATATCCTGACCGGGCATGCCGGTTGTACGTCCTTCGAAATTCGAGCTGAGCGACCAGTTCCAGTACCGCAATGTCGTTTGCGCCTTGGCCACGCTCATCATCTCATAGATTTCGCGAATGCGTTCGTAATGAGGATGCAGGACGCCCGGACCAATCTCCGCAGGACGCTTCATCGCAACCCACAACCGCATCAGATAATGACGCTTCAGGCCCGTTGCCTTGCAAAGAACAGCAATCGCTTCACCGCCCGGATCTGTCAGGATCTTGGCTGTCGTGATCGGTTTGATACCCGCCAGATGCCCGATTTCTTGTGCCGATTCACGGTTCAGCCCTGTTTTCTCCGCCGCTTCAATTGCCTCTTCAAGGCTTTCAAACGGGCTGCGCTCAATGGCGGCACGATTGCGCTGACGACGCTCAATCAGCTGCAGAGTTTTGCGGGCAACCGGGTCAGACCAGCCTTCAGAGGCCGCGATGGCGAAAACATCGCCGCAGATGTCGATCAGTTCAGAACGGTCTGCCGAATATTTCATCAGAATCGTTCGGCGCTCTTCTTCACCACACCACCAGAACATGGTCATAGCCTGGTTCGGGGTCATTTCTTCGCGACCAATCAGCAGCGGACACAGCTCGTCATTCTCGCGCGACAGCTCCATCAAAGCGTCCATGGCCGTTTCCGACAGGAAGGATCGGCGCGATTTCAGCATATCCAGAATAGCCGGCACGTGGCCGATATCGGTCAGCGTATCGCAGATCGACGGTCCCAGCGTCTTCCGGCGCGCAACAGCTTCGGCGTGAAGTGGTGTCGAATGCTTCAGAATGAAGTTGATGTCGGAGTCGTCAAATGACGAATTGTTTTCAAGCAGCTCACCAGCGACTTCAATGGTGCACAGAGCCAGATATCGCAGCACGCGTCGCGGCGCTTCCTGGGTCGGAACAAGTCGGCGCGCGCAGAAAATACGATCTTCTTCGTCCGCATCGAACAATAGGTCGAGCAGAATATCACCGGCCATGGACCGATCTTGCGGCGGAATTCGTGACGACGGCATGGCCACGACATCGATCAACCGACGTAACAAGGTCATCCGCGCGCGGCGCGGCATATTGGAGACAACCTGGTCAGTTAAATCGAGTGCTTTGTCGGAAGCCATGAAAATGCTCTTGTTTGAGCCTTAATCTAACGATCTAAATCTTAACATAGACTAAGGAAATCGCCTCAAACTGCCCTGAGCGACCAACAAAACACACCTGTAGAGCTGTATATCTTAATGCCTGTCGTCACGCCCTGGATGCACGGCGATCAGAAGTAGAGATGCAGTCAGAATCGCCACGGTCAGATAAAATTGAGCACCTGTATCTGACTGATCACTGCCCATTTCCACAGCGAGTTCCATGCCAAGCCAGGGCGAGAGATGGGCTGCGATCAATCCGCCCATCAGAACGGCCGCCAGTCCAGCACCAAACTTGCGGAAATAGGGGATCAGAAGACAAAACATCGCGGCGATAATCACCCCGCTGAAGATCAGCCTGCCAGTGGGTTCAAACAGGGCAATACCCGACCGTTCTGCAAGGGTGGCAAAAATCACATTCTGTCCGGGAAGGTCGAACAACAGGACCTGCCCTGTTGCCGGGTCCGGAAGCGGATGGACTGTGCTATGAAGCAGGACCGCGATCAGGAAAATGGCAAGCAGCCAGCTTAACAAGGTCCGGACGGTATGCATTTCGGTTTCCTGACGATTGCTCGCTTCCTTCCTTGCCGTCTCCGCAAGAGAGGTCAAGATTTTGACAACGATCTGATGCTGACTTTCTGGCGAAGACATGGCATCGCTGTTTTCACCACAGTGTATTGGGGCGTTCATGAGTGAGGAATTCGAGAAACTTGACCGTGAGGTGATGGAAGGCGCGTCATCCCCGGTATCAGGTGTAGATTCCGCTCTGAATGCAGGCAGCATTCTGCGCGTCCGGCGCATCACGCGGGAAATTCTGAAAGAACTGCCGGCCTATCTCGTGGTTCAATCGACCTGGTTCTGGGCGTTCGGCCTGCAAATGGTCCTCTTCCCCTATCTGATTACCATCAAGCTCGGGCTTAACGGCACGCAGCTCGGCATTGCAAACATGGCTCTGGCCGCCCCGTCTGTCGTTTTCCTCCTGATCGGCGGCGTCGTCGCCGAGCGCGCAGATGGCAAGCGAATGTTGATGTTGCTGCACGCACTCGCCGCTTTCCCGGCCCTGATGCTAGCTTATGCCGTCCATCAGGGCATCCTCAATTATTTCATGATGGTTGGCTATGGTGTGGCCATGGGCACGCTCGGGGCATTCATGATGCCTGCTCGGGATTCCATCCTGAATGAAGTGGTCGACCGGCGCGCCAAAACAGGTTCTGGCGTCACAATTCAGCGCGGTGTTGCCTTTGCCACGCTCGCCCAGTTCGCCGCGCAAATCATCGGCATTGTCCTGGGCGGATATGCTGACAAGGCCACGCGCATGCCCGATTTTCTGGGCGGCTTCACAGTTGGCCCCGTCTCCTCTGAACACCTTCTCTATTTTCAGGCCGCAGTCGTCGCCATGGGCGCCATCGGCGCGCTCTGGCTTGCCAAAGGGCGCCGCGTTTTCACGGGCCGGAGCGGTTTGACGGCTGCCTTTGGCGATATGGCCGATGGCTTCCGGGCCGTCCGGGCGAATCCCAAATTGCTGGCCATGACATCGCTGATGTTTGGCGTCGGTATTTTCGTCATCGGATCGTTTCTGGTCGTCCTGCCCATCATCAATAAAAAGGTCTTCAATCTCGGGCCGGATGGCATTCGGGATATGTATATGACCTTCTGGTTTGGCGCGTTTGTCTCATCTGCCGTGCTCTCCGTCTTCAAGAACCTCAAGCGCCCGGGACGGCTCCTTCTGACAGCTCAGTTTCTCGGCTCAATGGTGATTTTGGTGATGATGTGGGATGGCATCAAAGACTATCACCAGCTCTTCCTGGTCATTGTCTTCATCTGGGGGCTTGCCGGTGGCGTATCGATTGCCATGAGCCGTTCCATCGTCCAGGCCGCCGCGCCGAAAGATCAGCTCGCACGCGTCCTCTCCATCTACCAGCTTGGCTTCATGGCAGGTGCCCCCATCGGGGCTTTTCTCATGGGCATTGCTGTCGATATTTTCGGCCCCTACCGGATCGCCATCGTCCCGGCACTTGGCATGGGACTTCTGGTCCTCTGGATGGTTTTCAGGTCCCCGATCTGGAATTTGAAAGCGGATGAAACTTGAAGGTCGCAACAGCAGCTAATCTGAAGAGCCTGCTCTTCGTCTTGAGCATCGTACTGCTCATTCCCTTTGCTTTGTTGCTCCTCATTTCGAGCTGGGTCATCGGACTGCCTGTACTCGCCTTGCTCTTTTTCGGCTGGCTTCTCCTCGCGCGTAAACTGCGAACATACCCCGAGCTTCTACTGGCAGGTCTTCTTAGTCCGGTCGTGATGATACTGCCTGTCGCAATCAATCCGATTGAACCGTTTACGAACCTACCAGATCCGGTTCTAGCCGTTCGAGCGCTCGCAGGAATCAGTATCTCAGTTCCTGAAAACGTCTGGCCGGAATTTTGGTGGGCGCCGCAATTGTTGCTCGCATTCCTCTATGGAACAGCGGTCCTGGTACTATCGGGCTTTTCAGTTGGTCGGAATCTCCTAAACGAACGGAGCTCAACGAAGCAGGCATCACACGCCACCGATTGAGTTTCTCTCGTTCAAAGCCCTTCTCCCTATGAGGGAGAAGGGTTTGGGATGAGGGTCATTCAAGTTCATAAATAGCTGTCGCGACGCGCTCATGAAGATGTTCTGGATGAAACGCTTCATCGTTCGGAATGCGCAAAACACGCCAGCCCAAAGAATTCAGCACCGCATCGCGCCCCAGGTCGCGCGCAATAACTTCCGGGTGGTTGTGAATTCCGCCATCAATTTCGATCAGCAGCCGCACTTTGGTAATTGCAAATTCGGCAACGAAACCTTCAATTGGGTGTTGACGACGAACAGGAAACCGAGTTTTCGAAATTGCCGAAGCGTCTGCCATGCCGACTCTTCTGCACTTGTCGCAGATTTTCGAAGCCGTCGCGCACGATCGTTTGGGTTGCTCGTCCCCTCACCCTATATCCCTCTCCCCCAAGGGGCGAGGGACTTTCTCACCCCAGATTAAAACTGATCGACACCCGCGGCTCATCAGCCATATTCACCGGCACTTCATGGCGCAGCCAACTTTCCCAGAAAAGCGCATTCCCAACTGAAGGCTGGATATAGATGAACCGTTTGCGGTCCGGTGAAATATCGGACTTCAGCGGCGGTGAATTCATCATGAAAGGCAGCCGCGGATCTTCAAAACGGATCGCGCTCGTGTCTTCCGGCAGGTCAAGATAGAACGTGCCTGATAGCACACTGTTCGGATGGATATGCCCTGAATGGCCAGCTCCGGGGTCCAGCACATTCACCCAGAAACTATCCATGCTCAGCTTGTGTGAGCCAAGTTCAAAACCAAGCTCTTTCGCAAACCCATTCGCCGCCTTCACCAGACGTTTTTCAAGCTCTGCAAAGGCCGATATGCGCTGCGGCAGATCGTTCAGCGAGGCGTAGGACGTATAGCCCAGATAACCCTGCTCCTCGCACCAGGCCTGCCCCGCCTCATCCTCTTCAGCGAGCATCAGAACACCATCCATAAGCTCCGCCAGAAACGCCACGTCAGAGGTCGGATCTACGATACAGGTCTCAAAGATGTCCGTGGCAAAATAGGTGCGCGTGTGTGGGGGGGGCGTAGTGGTCATTCAGAATCCGAAGGCAGCATCAGCGGAACTGGATATTGCCCTGCCGGACACTGGTTCAGTCCAGTGGCCAGCAAAGCCTGCCGCTCATCCTTGCCGAATAACCAACCAAAGAAAAACATCAAGGCAATAGCTGAAAGAATAGCGCTGAGAATGCCAACCCGAAAATAATCACCCGATGCTGGCACGGCGGCGACGCCAGCCGCAACCGGCACAGGCGCTGGCGCACTTAACCGGGCCGGCGCTGGTTCTGCATCTTTGATATACCGGTTCCAGAGCGCCTGATCGACCTTGGCCCGAGGTGGTTTCCCATCCAGCAGCTCACGCGCCTGTTCCACCCATTCCTGACGTCTGATCTGTCCCTTGCGCAGGTTCAAGCCTGTCTCGAGCTTTTCGTGATCTTCATCCGGCAAATTGGCAAGTGCCGCCAGTGTTCCCGCGCCGCGGCGCCGGAGGTCCGCCTTCACACGATCCGCAATGCCGCCAACCAGTGATAAATCGGACGGAACGCCATACGGCAAACCTGCAGCGCCCTCAGCGGTCCATGCCGCCCACTCCGCTTCGCGCTTGCGCATTTCCGAAATGTAGGGTCCAGCATCGGCAGTCGCCGCGACCTTCGCCTTTTTCGGTTTCAGCGCCGCAATGGTAATCGGGTCCTTCCCGTATTTTTTATACCATTCCTCGCGTTCAGCCGGCTTGAGGCTCACATAATCTTCGAGCCCTTTACGCCCCTGAGATGCGCCGAGCAGCCCCACAAGGCTCAGAAAACCGGCAGTCGTTTTCGTACCGCTCAGCCCCTTCAGGTCAATGCGATCATCCAGATGAAACGGATCACGCGGCACAACATCATCAATTGCCGTCTGGATCAGTATATCGCGCGACCGACCCGTCCGCGCAGCGGCATGAACCCAGTCTGACACGTCAGCTGGGGTGGACCAGAGGACCAGCATGTTGCGGGATTTTTCAACACTGGCAGCATCTTCAGAATCGAATGTCCGGTCTTCGCGATCTTTGTCGAACCAGACTTTCATTTTCAGGGATCGCAGGCGGCGGGCGACCAGTTCAGCGATTTTCCGGTCTTCAATGGCCGAGACCAGAAACACGTCATAAGAATATTTCTGCGCCATGAGACCCCCGTTTGCCTCTCTGCTTCTTCTCACACCATACCAATTCGGCTCAAAAGGACCAGATTTTTTGCCGTACACCGCAAACCTGCAATCGATTTTGCAAATGAAATCAGATCAACTACACCGCCAAAGCCGTCCACACTGAAAATTTCCGTCGGTTTGTACTGGTCAGCCGGTCAGATTTTGCTAAGTCAGGCGCTTGTTCTGGAGGACCTTAACTCATGGGTTTCAAATGCGGGATTGTCGGTCTGCCAAATGTTGGCAAATCCACCCTTTTTAATGCGCTGACCAAGACAGCTGCAGCTCAGGCGGAAAACTACCCGTTCTGCACGATCGAGCCGAATGTCGGAGATGTCGCCGTACCTGATGAGCGCCTCAAAAAATTGGCTGCCATTGCAGGCTCCAAAGAGATCATCCCCTCGCGCATCAACTTCGTGGATATTGCTGGCCTCGTAAAAGGCGCATCGCAGGGCGAAGGGCTCGGCAACCAGTTCCTGGCCAACATCCGCGAAACCGATGCCGTAGCTTACGTTCTGCGCTGTTTTGAGGATGATGACATCACGCACGTTTCGGGCCGTGTAGATCCGCTGGCGGACTATGAAGTCGTCGAGACTGAGCTCATGCTCGCTGACCTGGAAAGCCTGGAAAAGCGCCGCGTGAACCTTGAGAAAAAGGCGAAGAGCGGCGGCGACAAAGATGCCAAGGAAGCGCTCGCCATGGTCGACCTTGCGCTCGAACAGCTCAATGAAGGCAAACCTGCGCGCAATGCAGACGTGCCGAAGGATTCCCGCAAGGCGTGGAAAATGCTCCAGCTCCTCACGGCGAAACCCGTCTTTTATATCGCCAATGTTGACGAAGACTCCGCCGCCGAAGGCAATCAGTTCTCAGACAAGGTCGAAGCGCATGGACAGGCCGAAGGCTCACCAGTCGTCGTGATCTCCGCACGCATTGAGAGCGAGATCGCCATGCTGGATGAAGACGAACAGGACGAATTCCTTGAGACCATGGGTCTCGAGGAACCAGGCCTCAACCGGGTGATCCGCGCAGGTTATGAACTTCTCGATCTGCAGACCTATTTCACGGTTGGTCCGAAAGAGACCCGCGCCTGGACAGTTCCAATCGGCGCCACCGCTCCACAGGCAGCAGGCGTGATCCATGGCGACTTTGAAAAAGGCTTCATTCGCGCCGAAACCATCGCCTATGACGACTATGTTACGCTCGGCGGCGAAGGCCCGGCCAAGGAAGCCGGAAAGATGAAAGCAGAAGGCAAAGAGTACATCGTCAAGGATGGCGATGTCATGCACTTCCGCTTCAACGTCTGATCAGACAGATCACGCTAGCAGGCCTTTTCATAACCGAGTGAACAGGCCTGCGCCCTATAATTGGCGGCTTTCATCGCATCTGCCGGGCCGCCAATGCCATCGCGAAACGCGACATTCGCGTTCCAGCAGCCGTCTGGATATTTCAGACTGCAGGCTTTCACAAAGTTTGATCGGGCCTGAACCGAATCTTTGGCAATGCCATAGCCGTTATAATAGACCAGCCCCAGATTGTTGCAGCCACTTCCATTTTCGAGCGCGCAGGCTTTGACATAATCCTGATTACCCCGCGCCATGTCTTTCTCACCAGCCTCGCCCATATGGCGCATAAACCCGGCAAGATTGCACGACGCACCTGAGTCCAGATCACAAGCCTTGTCGAAATAGATCAGCGCCTGAACAGGGTCTTTTTCTCCCCCACGGCCATCGCGCAACAAATCACCGAGATTATCGCAACCTGTCGGGCTTGCGCCTTCCTCACAGGCTTTCTGATACAAAGCGCGCGCCTTAACCAGATCTTCCACGCCTGCGTTCCCGTTGAAATACATCACGCCCAGATTGTTGCACGCAAAGGCATAAGTCTCACAGGCAGTGGTATAGGCTTCCAGCGCCCCAACCATGTCGACTTCGGTGCCATTCCCCTTTTCGAGCGCATATCCAACCTGATAACAGGCGCGGTCATATCCGCTTTCACAACTCTTTCGGAAATATGTCAGCGCAGCAGCAAGGTCTTTGTCCCCACCCGTGCCATCGCGCAGATAATCCCCGTAATTGTCGCAGCCATACATTTCATCGGCATCGCAGGCCTTCTTGTATAGGTCCCGCGCCGTTACCTGATCTTTTGGCACCTGAGCACCTGTTGCGTACATCACAGCAAGATTGTTGCAGGCTGACGCGTAATTCAGTTCACACCCCCTCGTATAGGCTGTGAACGCGGTCGCATCATCAACAGGCCCACCAGTGCCATTGCGCTTGAAATAGCCTTCATAGAAACAGGACACAGCATTGTTCAGGCGACAACCGCGCTCATAGCTCATGCGAGCGCCGACTTCATCTACACGGCCGCCTTCACCCATTTTCTGAACATAAGCGATATTCTTGCAGCCCGTGCCATTCCCGACCTGACAGGCTTGCGCAAACAGGTTTCGCGCCGCCACAAAATCTGTTTCAACGCCCGTGCCATCATAGAAATACAATCCTCGCGCATTGCATCCCTGACCGTCACCCGCATCGCAGGCGCGCTGATAATAGTCATGCGCAAGATCATAGCGGGGCGGATCAAGCCGTTCTGCGATCTCCGCCATGGTGACGCAGGCTTTTCCGAAATTGCTGGTCACGCAGAGCTGCCGCATATCGGCTACGGCTCCCGCGATATCATCACTATTATTATCGGCGCGCGCGACCAGTTCATCATAGCGGTTTTGAAGTTCAGCGCTGGTTTGCGCATGCGCCATTCCGCCAAACACTGCAGCAAGTCCGGCAATCGCAATTTGTCGTAACATTTCGCTCCCCTCGATCTTGTGGATACAATAATTCGACACGAAACATGTTCAATAGACAATCATCTGTTCAGGGGAGTGAAACCGAGCGCACAAAAAAGGCGGCCCGCAGGCCGCCTTTTCTGAATTTGGATAGAGCTTGGTCAGCGACTATTCTTCGCTGTCCGTTGCGTCTTCAACGGCTTCTTCAGCGTCGTCCATCATGTCCTCAGCGGCTTCGCCTGCTTCATCAGCAGCTTCGCCAGCGTCTTCCATGGCACCTTCAACAGCAGCCTGTCCCTGTTCCATCAGGTCCTGAGCCGCATTGCCGGTTGTCTCTGCAGCTTCTTCGACAGCACCTTCAAGATCGACGGCACCAGCAGAACCTTCACCAGCTTCTACGATCGCGCCATCAACACCAGCTTCGTCACCTTCAACAACAACCGCGCCCTCTTCGCCTTCTTCACCTTCAGCCATTTCTGGCTCTTCAGGCAGAGGCTCCGGGAATGCCGGTGGGTTGACGGTTTCAGAGGCGAGGTAAGCCATCACGTTTGCGCGCTCATCGTCACGGCGCAGACCGGCGAAAGACATCGCAGTACCTGACACATAGCCTTTAGGGTTTTCGAGGAAACCATTCAGGTTCTCATAAGTCCAGGCGCCGTCCATACCCTGCAGCGCAGAAGAATATCCGCCAAAGCTTGCAAGGCTGGCTTTGCTACGGCCAACGATATCATGCAGGTTCGGGCCCTGCTTGTTGTCGCCGCCAGCTTCGATCGTGTGGCAGGTCGAACACTTCGACTTGAATGAAGAAGCACCTTTCTCAACGTCCGCAGCAGCCAGTACCGCGCCGAGGTCGAAAACTTCTTCTTCAGCAGCAGCGCCGCCACCTTCGCTCAGGGGAAGGTAATAAGCGAACTCTTCCGCAACGCGCTCATTGAGCGTTTTTTCTTCTGCCTCATGGCCCCCGCCATGATGTCCGCCCTTGCCGAAAACGATGTCCGTCAGGGTTGGAAGCCCAAGAATAATCAGCGCAACAGCAAGCAGCGCTCCAAAAACTTTGTTAAACCACATCAGTCTCGAATCCCGATTGATCTGAATTTTGCGATGCTTCTGGCACGCTCCCGCCCGGTATTCAATACAGTCTGGCAATGAACCTGCTCAATCTGTGGATTTCGCGTCGATCAGACGCACATTGCATTGCATTTGAGCCGCATTTTGAGGGCTTGAAGTAATCAGACCAGCATGTATTGCCTCTCAGCCAGATGAAGGTGAAAGAATCATGGCTGGCAAAATTGCATTCCAGGGCGAACGCGGCGCAAATTCAGACATAGCGTGCAAGCAGGCTTTTCCGGATATGGAAGCCATGCCATGCCGCACGTTTGAGGACGTGTTTACAGCCGTCGAAAACGGAGATGCCGACCTTGCCATGATCCCGGTGGAAAACACCATTGCCGGACGCGTGGCCGATATTCACCACCTCATCCCCAAGTCGAAGCTGCACATCATCGGCGAACATTTCCTGCCGATCCGGTTCCAGCTCATGGCGCTTCCGGGTACGAAGCTCGCAGACATCAAACGCGCCAAATCTCACATTCATGGCCTCGGGCAATGCCGGATATTCCTCCGCCAACACAACATTGAAGGCGTGACCGCAGGCGACACCGCGGGCGCGGCGCGTGAAGTCGCAGAAGATGGCGAACGCGAAACTGCGGCCATCGCACCTGCTCTCGCCGCAGACGTCTACGGTCTCGACATTCTGGCCGAAAATATTGAAGACGAAGATCACAACACGACCCGCTTCGTCGTGATGAGCCGCGAGCCAAACGACCTCGCTGATGTTCAGGAGCCTTGCAAGACCTCACTCCTCTTTACCGTTCGCAACGTCCCTGCAGCACTTTATAAAGCCTTGGGTGGCTTTGCGACCAATGGCGTCAACGTCACCAAGCTGGAAAGCTATCTCACCGGCGGATCCTTCACCGCAGCGCAGTTCTACCTCGAACTGGAAGGCCATCCGGATTCCCGTCCGGTCCAGCTGGCCCTTGAAGAACTCGGCTTCTTCTCAACGCAGATCCGTGTCCTCGGTGTCTTTCCGACAGGTGACCGCCCCGAGACCTGAAATCAAGCTCACGAATTCCGTGAGCTGGCCTGACCGCATCGTGCGTGGCAAGTGAGCCGCCTCACCTGTTAGGATAAGTCTCCCCGGAATAGGAGACTTGTCTCATGAACCTTCGCAACGCCTTCGCCGCGCTCTCGCTTATCATCCTGCCCGCATCACTCGCCGCTCCATCGGCCGTGGCTGAAAAAGATCCGATCTATACGGGCCTGTTCGGCAATACCGCCATTCAGGGCCATGATGCCGTCGCCTATTTTACCGAAGGCAAACCTGTTGAAGGCAAAAAAGAGTTTTCGACCGACTATATGGGCGCTGAATTCCGCTTCGTCAGTCAGGCCAATCTCGACACATTCCTTGCCGATCCCGAGGCTTACGCACCGCAATATGGCGGCTACTGCGCCTGGGCCGCGGCCAAAGGGGACACCGCCAAGGGCGATGCCCGGCACTGGGCGATTGTCGATGGAAAGCTCTATCTGAACTATAACCAGAAAGTTCAGGATGACTGGAATGAAGACCGCGAAGGATTCATCACCAAAGCCGACGCCAACTGGCCCTCACTTCTGGATTAGTCACGCTCCAGCCAGGCCATGATCACATGATGTGCGATCGCTGTTTTGGGCGGGCAGTAAGCATCAGGATGCTCGCCCGCCATGATCTGTTTCACCTCATCTTTTGAGAACCAGCGTGCATCAGCGATCTCATTCGGATCAATTTTGATCTCTTCACTCTCGGCCTTCAACAACACACCCATCATCAGGGATGACGGAAACGGCCAGGGCTGACAGAACAGATATTCCGCATTTTCCGGCAGACAGATCACGCCAGATTCTTCCTGCACTTCGCGGCATGCGGCCTGTTCAATCGTCTCACCCGGCTCGACAAACCCAGCCAGACACGACCAGAACCCGGCAGGCCAGCTCGCCCCCCGCCCCATCAGGCAGTGGTCACCCCGGATGGGCAGCATGATCGCCACAGGGTCGGTCCGCGGGAAATGTTCTTTTTCACAGGCCGGGCACACACGTTTCCAGCCGGCATCAACAATCTCAGACGGGCTGCCGCAGGTCGCGCAATAGGCGTGAGACCGGTGCCACTCAGAAATCGACCGCGCCGTGGACACAAGGTTCGCCTCGAGCAGAGACAGGCTCGCTGCCGCCGCCCGCATATCCTCGAACTCACCGCTGCCAGCCAGCATAGTGCCGTCCAGCGTCGCATTATCCGGAACACACACTGCAAAGATTGGCGTGCCCGCTTTATCCTGGCCCAGAAACAGCCGGATCGCGCCATTCAGGAAATCCTTAGCCTCGGGCCCCAGCCAGATCAGCGAACGCGGCGTCGGATCAGGCCTCGCGCCGGGCGCAAATGCCGGCCCAGCAGGGCCTTCCATCAATGGCATGCCGTCCCGCATCAGAAACACCAGCACATCCGGACGCGCAAACGCTGCATCCAGCCAGATCCGGTCCGTCCGTCTGTGCGCCGCACGATCCAGAGGTTTCGCTGCCAGAGGAATATCATTGGACGTCAGCTGCATAAATCTGCTTTCCGATACTTGCGAATGCGAGATGCAGAAGGGAATGGCGAACTTCCCAGTCACTGGCAAGCCTCAATTCCGCGCGAAGAAGGCCTCATAGACGTTCGCCATGTGACGGAATCGCCGGCGAGTTTGCTTGCACAACACTTGAAACCATGTGTTACTAAATTAACAGGTTTATCAATTTGTGATTGGTGGCAAAATGACCATAATTCCCGATTCAACTACCGGCGGCATAGACATTGATGATGACGGCCAGGTCATAATCCTGGAAGACGTCAATATCATCAACACGAGCGGAGATGCGATTCATTTTAATGAACTTACCGCGTTCACGATAGACATACTGGGCTATGTTAACGGAAATCGCGCTGGTTTGACAGGCTATTATCCCTTCGCGGATGGAGGTACTTTTTACCGGGTTAACGTTGCAGACTCCGGCAGGGTATTCGGCCTGCAATACGCGTTAGACTTCATTACTTCCGCAGCGAGAAGCAGCTTTCATGTTCTCAACGAGGGAAGCATCGTCAGTTCGAATATTGCTGTGTATTTGCGAAATTTCTTAGAAGTCGAGATCAACAATTCCGGAATAATAAGTGGCATCACTCAAGCAATTCTTTTCTCCCGGTCGACAGGCATCGTAAACAATACCGGCGACATATTTGGAGATGTGGTCTTCAGCAATGGTGACGATGCGTTCTTGGGAGAGACCGGGTTCGTCTCTGGTGTCGTGTTCGGAAACGATGGTGACGATGTCATCAAAACCGGAATCGGAGACGATCTCATCTCGGGTGGCACCGGAGGTGATGAAATCTGGGGCGGCGCGGGTGTCGATACAGTTATCTATATCGAATCAAACCGGGGCGTTCGCATTCATCTCGATCAGCATCATGCTGCCAGGGGCCATGCAAACGGGGATGAACTCTACGAGATCGAAAATGTGCTTGGGAGCAATTTCAATGATTATTTACGCGGCGATGACGGCGACAACCGTCTGGACGGCGGCGTCGGGGACGATCTCCTGAAAGGCGGCTCAGGCGAAGATAGACTTCTTGGCGGAGCTGACGATGATGTCCTGCAGGGACAACTCGGAAACGACGTTCTGAATGGTGGCCTTGGACGGGATCGTCTGGAAGGCGGCGGCGGAGAAGATATTTTTGAGTTCACCAGTCTTAGTGATTCAGGCACGACCGGACAAACGAGAGACGTTCTCTTCGATTTCCAGCCTGGCTACGACCATATTGACCTCTCCCAAATTGGTGCAACGAGTTACGGCGGAAGTAAATTTAGTGGCACGGCTGGCGAGGTAATCTCTTTTTTTACGGCGTCTGGCGGGCGCACAGTGATCGAATTAGATGCAGACGGAGACAGTCAGGCAGACTTCGCCATCGTCATCATCAATGGTGCCTTTCAGCTGGACTCAGGCGACTTCCTTCTCGGTTAGTGACTTCACCCATTATCGCCCCATTGACAGGAAAACATCGCCGTCCTGCAAAAGCCTGTGAAATCTCGTCTTGCAATCTGAGGCCGCCTTCGCGATATAGGCCTCGGAGGCTGGCGCGGACGAGCGCCTCGCCAACCGGGTCAGGTCCGGAAGGAAGCAGCCCTAACGAGTTTTTCTCGGGTCGCGTCAGTCTCTGCTTATCTCATGATTGTTATTTTACTCGCGCGAGTTCTTCGGCACGCCTCAGACGCGCTGCGCCTGCGCTTTGCTTGTTTCGCCGAGAACTGACGACTCTGATGAGCTCCCCAGAGCCCGACCGGGCGACGGGCGAATGCCCGCCCCGCCGGAGCCGCGACGCGGCGTGAGGCAAATGAAACGCGACGCGCTTCACTGAGCGGACCTAAGAAGGCTTCTCCGCCGTCTCGCAAATCTCCCGCATCTCCGCGTTGAGTTCGCTCTCCCAGTTTTCCATGGCTTCTCGCACCTTCGTGATGAAAGTCTCATTCTCGAAGGCGGGTTTGGTCACGTCATAAAGATCTGCAAATTCTCGTAGCCGCTTGCGATCCGCCTGATCAAAAGCATGAGATAGCTGATCGGCCACTTCCTGCGTGAATCCAAGCGCCTTATAGGCAGAGCGGCCAATACGCAGCGAACTGTCATAGGTCTCGCGGATAATATCCCGACACCCGATCGACCACAGCTCATACACATGCGTCCGGTTAATCGCCCGCGCGATCACATGCACGTTGGGATGGCTGTGCAGAACATGTCGCACGATCTCATTGATCTGGGTCTGATCATCGATCGCGACGATGAGAATCTTCGCCCGCTCAATCCCGGCGGCATGCAAAAGCCCCGGTCGTGACGCATCTCCGAAATAGGTTTTGAATCCGAATTTCTGGACAAAATCGATCTGCCGAGAATTGAAGTCGATCACTGTCGAGCGATAGCCAGCTGCGCGAAGCATGCGATCAATAATCCCGCCCATACGGCCCCGCCCGGCAATGATGATGTCATTGCTTTCATCAATGGCATCATCTTCGCGCCGTGACTGTAGCTTGTCATACAGCGGCGAAATGACCTGCTCACGGAAAATGAACAGAAACGGTGTCAGCAACATGGAGATCGCAATCACCAGCAAAAGCGGGTCGGTAATCTCGGCGGGCAGAATGGCATTGGTAGTGGTGAAAGAGATCAGCACAAAACCAAACTCGCCCAGTTGAGCAAGCCCCAGAGCGAACAGCCACCGTTGCGACCCTCGCACCTTGAACAGCGATCCGATCACATACAGCACGGCAAATTTCAACGCCATGAGCCCCGTAACCAGCCCCAGGATCATAAGCGGCTCGCTCAGGAAGAGCTGAAAATTGATACTCGCGCCGACAGTGATGAAAAATAACCCCAGAAGAAGCCCACGGAACGGATCGATATCCGCCTCCAGCTCGTGGCGGTACTCGCTATTGGCCAGAACCACGCCAGCCAGAAACGTCCCCAGCGCGGGTGACAGCCCGACCATGATCATCAACAGGGCAATGCCAATCACCAGAAACAGCGCCGCTGCCGTAAACAGCTCGCGCAGGTTGGCCGATGCGATAAACCGGAATAGCGGCCGGGCCAGATAATTCCCGCCCAGAACCACTGCGGCAACCGCTGCAACGCCGATCAGCGCGCCTTGCCAGCCGGGCAGGTTCTCCACCAGATTGAGCGACATGCCATGGTCCTCACCACCATGATCGCCCGCGCCGCCATGCGCCATTTCAGCCAACTCCGGCACAGCCAGAAGCGGCAAGAGCGCAAGCATGGGGATGACCGCAATATCCTGAAACAACAGAACCGAAAAGCTCGCCTGCCCGCCATCAGATTGCATCAGCCCCTTCTCCTGCAGGGTCTGCAAAACAATCGCCGTCGAGGACAGCGCCACAATGCACCCAATCGCCAGCGCATAGGTCCACCGGTCCACGAACAGGCAGGCAATACCAAACACCAGCAGGCCGGTAATCACTACCTGCCCACCGCCCAGACCGAGAATTCGCGTTCGCATCTCCCAGAGCCGTTTCGGCTCCAGCTCCATCCCGATCAGGAACAACATGATCACCACGCCGAACTCGGCAAAATGCTGGATCGAGACAACATCCACATTCAGAAGCGCCAGCAAGGGGCTGATCACCGTGCCGGCAATCAGATAGCCCAGTACAGACCCAAGCCCCAGCCGCGTCGCAATCGGCACAGCAACAATACCTGCAACCAGAAAAATAAAGGCGAG
>NZUJ01000113.1 GCA_002701295.1 Ponticaulis sp.
CATTTGCGATCAAGAGACCTTATTCTATCGAGATGACCACGGGATCTTTTCATCTTTCACACCGCCAGATACTGACCCTGACAGGTTCAGACACGCTGGAATTCCTCAACCGTATTCTGACATGTCAGCTTAATGGCCTGAAATCGGGCGAAGGCCGGTATGGTGCCTTGCTGACACCGCAGGGAAAAATTCTGACCGATGTCTTCATCCTGACCGATGATAACAGTGTTTATCTCGATCTGCCGGCGAGCATGATCGAGGACATTCAAAAGCGCCTGACTCTTTTAAAGCTTCGGGCAAAGATCGAGATCGTCGCGTCGCCTGACCTCGGCGTTTTTCAATCTGCCACGAATGACGTTCCCAACCAGGTCGCAGTCATGCAGGACGAACGTCACCCGATTCCAACATACCGAATTATCGCGCCAGCTGAATTGGCTGACGACAACTGGCCGGATGCGCTGACATCACCGGAATATCAAGCGGCCCGCTTCTCTGCGGCAATTCCGGAATATGGACTGGACTATAACGCGTCCGAGGTTTTTCCGTCTGATGTGAATCTCGATATTCTTGATGGTGTCGACTACCACAAGGGCTGTTTCATCGGTCAGGAAGTGGTCAGTCGAATGAAGCGGAAGACAGAAGTCCGAAAGCGTACGTTGCGTGTCGCCGATCTTCCTGAGACGGCTGAATCGGGCTCAGCCATCACAGCTGGCCAGTCAACAGTCGGAACACTGACTTCAGCGTCCGGAACCGCAGGTCTTGCGCTCATACGACTTGATCGCTTGAGCGCGTCAGCCCTTTCGGGTGAAACGCCTGTAATTGGCGAAAAGCCCATTATCGTGCTCGCAACACGAGACACCATTGATGACTGATCAGGCTGAATACTGCTTATGGGCACCGATGAATGATCAGGTGTATCGGAACTATCACGATACCGAATGGGGCGTGCCTGAATATGATAGCCGCGCACTCTGGGAGAAGCTCCAGCTGGATGGATTTCAGGCGGGCCTCTCATGGCGCACCATCCTCTATAAGCGCGATGCCTTCCGCGAAGAGTTCGACGAATTCGATCCTGAACGTCTGTCGAGATGGTCAGATGAGCGCATTGAAACCGCACTCCAAAATCCCGGCATCATTCGTTCACCGACAAAAATCAAAGCCCTGGTCGGAAATGCAAAAGCCTTTCTGGAGTTTCAGAACAATGGCGAGAATTTCTCTGATTGGATGTGGAGCTATGTCGGCGGAACGCCAATCGTCAATTCCTGGCAGAATTTCAAAAACGCACCTGTAAAATCACCTGAATCAGAACGCCTCTCCAAGGATCTGAAGACGCGCGGGTTCAAATTTTGCGGCCCTGTGATTGTCTATGCCTTCATGCAAGCCGTCGGGATGATCAATGATCACGAAACCCATTGCCCGCGCCACAAAGCTGTTCAGGCTATGACGCGGTAACGGATCGGTTCAGCTCCACAGATTTTGGAACGCGCTGTCCCATGTGAGTGAATTTGACAAACCCATCATCGACAGGCGCTTTGCCTAGCGTTTTACGGTCCGACACATAATCCTGACTGATCGTCCAGGGTGCCGATTTCGCTTGTATCGGAGTTTTGGAACGCGCCCGTTCGACATAACCGGAGCTGAAGTCGAGACTGTTCATCAACTCGATATCTGCGTTCGTATTCGTTGGCGTAGCAGCGACCGCACCTTTACCATCGACAGCTTTTATCAATCGACACAAATACTGGGCTGCCAGGTCGGCTTTCAAAGTCCAAGAGGCATTCACATAGCCGAACACGTTGATCAGATTGGGCACTCCCGCATACATGAGGCCCTTGTAATTCAGGAGATCACCTGAAGGTTTCTCTTCCCCGTCGACACTGAGCGACGCCCCGCCGAAAAACTGCACGTCAAGACCCGTGGCCGTGACGATAATGTCTGCCGGAATTTCCTCGCCTGATTTGAGCATAATCCCCTTCGATGTGAACCGCTCTATGTGATCTGTTACGACAGATGCTTTACCCGCGTTTATCGCATTCCACAGATCACCGTCGGGTATCAGGCAGAGGCGCTGGTCCCAGGGACCATAGTTTGGTGTGAAATGGGTCTCGACATCATAATTCTCACCGAGCGCGCCTTTCACCATTCCGACGAGACGTTCGCTCACTTTTTCCGGTCGCTTGCGCGCCAGATTATAGAAATACCGTTGCAAGATGACGTTTTTCCAGCGCGTTACCGCATAAGCCATCTTCGTCGGCAGCAGAGATCGAAGCCGAGCGCCGATTTTGTCCTCAGAAGGTCGAGACACGATATAGGTTGGCGAGCGCTGAAGCATGACAACATGCTCAGCCATGTCTGACATTGCCGGTACCAGCGTGACAGCCGTGGCCCCGCTGCCAATGACCACCACTCGCTTACCGGCATAGTCCAGATCCTCTGGCCAGTGTTGAGGATGGACGATTTCTCCCGCGAAATCTGAAGCACCTTCAAAGGCTGGAGTGTACCCTTCTTCGTATCGATAATACCCAGAACAGAGTGCCAGGTATTGGCAGGCATATCGTGTCTCGGCGCCATCGCCGGTATCGCAGACAACTATCCAACGGCCTGAATTGGAATCCCAGTCTGCAGAAATCACTTTCTGACTGAAGCGAATGTGCGACCGGACATCGTATTCATCGGCAGCGTCGTTGATGTATTCGAGAATGCTCGGGCCATCTGCAATCGCCTTGGCCTTTAGCCAAGGTTTGAAACTATATCCGAGCGTATGCATATCGGAATCTGAGCGGATTCCCGGATATCGGAAGAGATCCCATGTGCCACCAAGTGACTCACGCGCCTCGAGAATAGCGTATGATTTGTCTGGACACTCTTTGCCGAGATGCACCGCTGTTCCGATGCCAGAGAGACCAGCGCCAACGATCAGCACGTCGAATGACTGAAAATTCTGATCTGACATAACTGGTGTTCTCCAAAAAAAATGCCCGGCGAGTTGCCGGGCATTCTTCAGAAGATTGGATTAGATGTCCATCACGCCTTCGATGTCTTTCGGCATCGGTTTCGGTTTTTCGATGTACGAAATACCAATAAAGACGATCATGGAAATCAGCATTGAGATGAACCCGCCATCCATTCCGAACGGCATCGCAATTCCGAACATCTTGATGCTGAAGTTGAACACCAGTGACAGGATAATCGCTACAATCGCAGCATTCGCTGTCGCGCGTTTCCAGTTCAGGCCCAACGCCACGACCGGGAAGATCGCCGCGGCGAAAGTTCCCCAACCGAACGCGCCAAGCAGAGCAACAAGTTCACCACTATTGTATCTCGCATAAAGGGCAAATCCTGTTGCGAAGACGCAAAGAAGAACAGTCGCAACACGTGCCCACCAGAGTTCGTTCTTCAGCGGCTTGCCGCGGACCGCTTTCGGCAGATCGTGAATGATGGCTGCAGCGCCGATATTCAGGAAGCCGTCCGCCGTCGACATGATCGCCGCAAACAGACCCGCAAACACAATCCCGGCAAGGAGCGGATTCGCATAAGCTGTCAGAAACTCAGGAGCTGCATCATCCGGCAGGCCGAGTGGGTCGTGATTTCCCTGCAAAACAAGTGCACGCATCACCAGGCCGACAGATATCCAGAGCATTGCAGCAACCGCATAACCTGCAATCGACAGCGGCAGAATGACTTTCGTGTCTTTGACCGTCCGGTTCATCATCAGCTTTGTGATGAGGTGCGGCTGACCAGCAATACCCACACCGAACATGAAGGCCCAGGCAACAGCTGCAAACATACCGCCAGAACCAAATGGCATGATCGTTTCAGGATCGTCCGCCAGAAGCGTTTCAGACGCACCAGCAAAACCGCCATCAACAGCCATGGCCGCCGCGATGACAACGAGTACACCACAGACCATCATGATGAGGCCCTGAACAAGGTCGGTATAAACCGAAGCCAGAATACCGCCTGTCACCGCATAGAAGATCAGAACGCTGACCGATATCACCGCACATGTAATCAAGCTGATACCTTCAAACATGGCCGTATTGCCCAGAATTGATTGAAGAACTGTCGACATGGCGAGGATTTGGGTCGCGAGATATCCAAGCACACCGAGGATCACGACAACAGCCATCCAACCACCAGCGGCTTTACTCGAATACCGCGCAGCAACAATGTCCGGAAGCGAAATAGAATCACGGACTTCGGCCATGACACGCATCCGTTTGGCGAGCATGTAGAACACAATCGCATAACCGAGGGTCGAGACGATTACCATCCAGACCGAAGTCATACCCATATTGTAAACGAGCCCCGGCCCACCGACAAAGCCGAAACCAGACAGGGTCGACGAGAAGACAGCAAGACCGACAACAACCGGACCAAGCCCCTTGCCCGCGATAAAGAAGTCAGAGGCTGAATGCGTCTTCCGCATGGCCCAGATACCGACCAGAATACAAATGACGAAGTAGATCGCTATACAAGCGAGAATAATTGGCTCACGAAACGCTTCCATGTCCTAAGCCTCCGCCACAGTCTGATTTTTCGCTGCGACCAGTTCTTCGAACTTTTTCTCGTCTTCAGGTGTGAAGATGAATTTACTGAACCCGAGAATGTAAATCACAGTGTAGAGCGTTGCTGTGCCCCAGCAGCCATACAGCATCATAGCTGTTGGCGCAGGAAATCCGAGCAACATGAACGTCTCACCCGTATTCAGAAAATCCACGTAAAAGTAGATCAGCAAAAACGCGAAAAAGATGTTGAGCGCGGTAACGCCGCCCATCATCGTCCAAAACGTTTTGTTGCGATTATGTTCGGCAACGCCGAAAGCCATAAACATTGGCGCCATCAGGAATGTTGCGAAGTAAAGGATCAGTCCTTCAATCCACAAGCCATTCAATCGCGCTGCGCTATCTCCGCCGACACTCATTCCGGAATATTCAGAATGTGGTCCGCCCGAAACCATTTCTGGTGCCCCGCCAATCATAGCGACGACAATCGTCAACGCCATAATGACAAGGATACCGAACATCCATTTCATCATGGATCACAAGCCTCCCCTGTTTGTTATAGTTCACTTTATCGAAGTGATTTCTTTCAGAACTGGGAGAAAATCGCAAGCCATTACATGACTCGGCAAATCAACTTTCGTTTATTTGTCCATGTAGGGTTTAGATCCACAGAATATGCAGAAAAGCTAATCTTCTGGCACATGGAGTTGATTGGTTTTCCTGATCTTCGGAAACAGGAAGGCCCAGCCCGCCGCAATACCAATAGCGGCAATACCGCCACCAACGACCGTGATCACCGGTCCGAGGAACGCCGCCATAAAACCAGCACGCGCTTCCCCCAGCTCATTTGATGCACCGAGAAAGATCGAATTCACCGCATTGACCCGGCCGCGCACCTCATCTGGCGTCCATAATTGCAGAAGGATCTCGCGGATATAAACCGAAACCATATCAAACGCTCCGATCAGCATGAGCATCAGGATCGACAACCAGGCGACCGTCGAGAACCCAAAAATCGCGGTCGACAGTCCGAAAAAGCCGACAGATACGAACAGGATCTTGCCCGCATGATTTCTGATCGGAAACGCAGTAATGATACCGATCATTATGACCGCACCAATGCCTTGTGCAGATCTCAAAAGCCCCAGTCCGCTCGCTTCCAGTCCCAGAATATCGCGTGCATAAATAGGCAAGAGCGCGATTGCACCCCCGAGCAAGACCGCGAACAAGTCCAATGAAATTGCTCCAAGCACGACTTTCTGCCGCCAGATATACTGAAACCCACCCAAAAGCGTCGAAAGATTCGTGGCAGGCGCATGAGAACGTTGAGCCGGTTTGGGGATCGAAAAAATCAATACGCCCGCAATGCTGAACAATACCGCCGACGCGCCATAAGCAACTGGACCGGATACACCATAGAGAAGCCCGCCAGCGACGGGACCGACGATGGACGCTGTTTGCCAGGACAAAGCAGAAAAACCGGCAGCGTTCGCAAAATCCTCTTTGGGTACAATGTTGACCGCGAGGCTGGATGAGGCGGGCGCCAGAAACGCTCGCGCACACCCGAAAACCGTAAGTGTTGCGAGCACTAAGATCGGGTCGAACTTCTGCAATACGGCCATAAACAGAATGGTAACCGCGCATGCCATCTCAAGAATAATGGTAAGCCCCATGACCAGTCGACGACCAAATCGGTCAGCGGCGAGCCCCGTGAAGACGACAAGACATAAAGCTGGCAGAAACTGAACCAGTCCGATCCACCCCAGAAGGGCCGCACTGCGAGTCTCGTCATACATCTGCCAGGCTACAGAGACTGACAGGATCTGTGCCGCAAACGCGGCGCAGAAACGCGCTCCGAAATAGCGCTGATAACTCGAATGACGAAATGCAGCGAACCGACCTGACATTGGGTTCGTCTACACCCATTCAGTCAGGACGCCAGTAGAAACTGAGCCGATCAATCAAATTCTTCAGATAAGCCCGGCTAAAGGAGAACTCGGATCTGCATAGCGTTTCCGCGGCATGCGCCCGGCATGATAGGCTTCACGGCCTGCAATTACGGCATGCTTCATCGCCCGCGCCATGCGGATCGGGTCCTTTGCTTCGGCAATGGCTGTGTTCATGAGGACACCATCACAGCCAAGCTCCATAGCCACAGCTGCGTCAGAGGCCGTACCAACACCAGCATCAACAATCACCGGCACACGAGATTGTTCGACGATGAGGCGGATGTTGACCGGATTCATAATGCCAAGCCCGGACCCAATCAGAGAACCGAGCGGCATGATCGCGCAACAGCCAGCCTCTTCAAGACGACGCGCATAAACCGGGTCATCCGAACAATACACCATAACCTCGAAACCATCCTTGATCAGAAGCTCCGCAGCTTTGAGCGTTTCACTCATATCCGGATACAACGTCTTCTGATCTGACAGCACTTCGAGCTTCACAAGCGACCAGCCGCCAGCTTCGCGTGCCAGGCGTAACGTGCGGATCGCGTCGTCTGCAGTGAAGCATCCGGCCGTGTTTGGCAGGAAGGTGTAAGTCTCGGGAGACACGTGATCAGTCAGACGCGGTTGCGTCTTGTCAGTCAGGTTCACACGACGAACGGCGACGGTCACCATTTCCACCCCGGCTGCTTCAGCAGCGCGGGCGTTCTGTTCATATGTTTCGTATTTGCCGGTTCCGATGATCAGTCGTGATCCAAACTCCCGGCCGGCTATGACAAGTTTGTCGTCACCTGAAACAGTATCAAGCGCCATTATCCGCCTCCTACGAACTCTACAATTTCGATTCGGTCTCCCGAACACAGTTTGGTGACCGCATGCAGTGATTTCGGCACAATCTCAAGATTGCGCTCGACTGCCACGCTTTTTGGATTCAGTCCGAGTTTTTCAATGAGGGCCGTGAGGCTCGTTCCGTCATTGACCTCGAAGTCTTCACCGTTCAGTTTGATTTGCAAGCCAGTTACCCGTATCTGCTTCGGTCTGTCTTATTACGATAAGTGTGAGAGGCGTCCAGTCCAACATGCCACGTGTCATTTCCTGCATAAACGGTCCAACTTTGAATCTTCTCGGAGAGCGAGAACCAGAAATCTATGGTGCCATGTCACTCAAAGACATTGGCGACCTTCTCTCAGAGGAAGCCAAAGCATTCGCACTGACCGTTGAAATGAAGCAGAGCAACAGTGAAGGCCAGTTGGTCGACTGGTTGCAAGATGCCAGAAAAAACGCTGCAGGTGTCATTCTGAACGCCGCAGCCTATTCTCACACATCAATTGCGCTTCATGACGTTCTAAGGACTCTGGACATTCCGGTCATAGAAGTGCACCTGTCGAATCTAGCGGCCAGGGAGGAATTCCGGTCTACGAATTACATAAGTCCAGTCGTGAAGGGATCGATTGCAGGGCTGGGCCCAACGGGCTATGTGCTGGCACTTAAAGCTCTCGCAACACTGATTCCTTCAAACTAAAAGGCAAGTGAAACATGGCGAATGATAAACATGCGGTGGATCCGGCGCTTGTGCGCGAACTCGCCGCTATCCTGAGAGAAGCAGATCTCGGCGAAATTGAAGTCGAACAAGGCGATCTGAAAATCCGCGTCTCAAAACCCGTCGCTCCGGTCGCGGCACAAGTCAGCTATGCTCCGCCTCCGGCCGCACCTGCAGCTCAGCCAGCTGCCCCTGCAGCGGCGGCTGCGCCCGCAGAAGCAGCGGCCTCACCGGCTTTGGCAGCTGATGAACACATCATCACGTCACCAATGATCGGCACGTTCTATCGGTCACCATCTCCTGACGCAGGTTCGTTTGTAGAAGTCGGCTCGACAGTTACGAACACAACGGTCATCTGCATCGTCGAAGCAATGAAGGTGATGAACGAGATCAAGTCTGACGTTTCAGGCACAATCACCGAAATTCTGGTCCAGGATGCTGAAGCCGTTGAATTCGGCCAGCCATTGTTCAAAGTGAAACGCGGTTAGGCGAACAGGCATGTTTGACAAGGTACTGATCGCCAATCGTGGGGAAATCGCCCTTCGCATTCACCGGGCCTGCAAAGAGATGGGCCTCGCGACTGTTGCAGTCCACTCAACAGCGGATCGCGACGCGATGCATGTCCGGCTTGCTGACGAAAGCGTCTGTATCGGCCCGCCATCTGCGACCGAAAGCTATCTGAAGTCTGCAGCCATTATGGCCGCGGCAGAAGTGACCGGCGCACAGGCGATCCACCCCGGCTATGGTTTTCTGTCTGAAAATGCTCGCTTCGTAGACATTGTCGAAGCGCATGGAGTGACGTTTATCGGTCCGAAAGCCGATCATATCCGCCTGATGGGCGACAAAATTGCTGCAAAAGCGGCAATGATCGAGGTTGGCGTTCCCGTTGTACCGGGTTCGGATGGCGGCGTCGCAACCGCTGAGGAAGCTCAAAAGATTGCTGGCGAAATGGGTTATCCTGTTCTCGTGAAAGCCGCGTCTGGCGGCGGTGGACGCGGCATGAAGGTCGCCCACAATGCCGAAGAGATGAGCAAGGCCTTCAATACAGCGCGCTCCGAAGCGAAAGCGGCATTTGGCGACGATGCTGTCTACATCGAAAAATACCTTCAAAAGCCTCGTCACATCGAAATTCAGGTGATCGCTGACAGCCATGGCAATGTCGTGCACCTGGGTGAACGCGACTGTTCTCTGCAACGCCGTCACCAGAAAGTTTTCGAGGAAGCGCCATCGCCTGTCATCACGCCTGAACAGCGTGAAAAAATTGGCACCACAGTTGTGAACGCGGTGAAGAAGCTCGGCTATCTCGGCGTTGGCACGATCGAGTTCCTTTATGAGAATGGTGAATTCTATTTCATTGAAATGAATACGCGCCTTCAAGTGGAACACCCGGTCACCGAAATGATCACGCGTATCGATCTGGTCAAAGAACAGATTCGCATCGCACAGGGTGAGAAGCTCAGCTTCACCCAGGACGACGTGCCATTTATTGGTCACGCCATTGAGTGCCGGATCAATGCCGAACACCCCGAAACCTTTGCGCCTTCACCCGGCATGATCAAGGAATTTCATGCTCCGGGCGGTCTCGGCGTACGGCTCGATTCAGCTGTCTATGCGGGATATAAAATCCCACCTTATTATGACAGCCTCATCGGTAAGCTAATCGTTCATGGCGTCACGCGTGAGGAATGCATCATGCGGACAAAGCGTGCGCTTGCGGAAATGGTTGTCGGTGGTGTCGAGACCACCCTCCCCCTTCACCAGCGCCTCGTCGACGCTGCTGATGTAAATTCAGGTGAGTACGACATTCACTGGCTGGAACGGTTCTTAGCTCAATCTGAGTCATGATCTCGGGATTTACGGCAGACGATCTCCTGCAATGTTATCGGCAGGGCGTCTTTCCCATGGCAGAACATCGCGATGATCCGGATCTCTTTCTTGTTGATCCGGAATATCGGGGTGTTCTTCCACTTATGGGATTTCACATCCCGAAGAAGCTCAAAAAAATTGTCCGGTCTGATCCATTTGTGATCCAGGTGGATACCGCGTTTTCACGCGTTGTGGAGCAATGCGCAGCCACGACTGCTGACCGGCCCTCAACCTGGATCAACACGACAATTCTGAACCTTTACGGCCAACTACACAAACGTGGTCATGCCCATTCTGTGGAATGTTGGCTGGACGGAAAACTCGTCGGCGGACTTTACGGCGTTTCCGTTGGGGGCGCCTTTTTTGGTGAAAGCATGTTCTCACGCGTGAGCGAAGCTTCGAAAGTCGCTCTGGTTCACCTCGTCGCCCGATTACTGGCAGGCAACTACAAGCTTCTCGACGCGCAGTTTTCCAATCCGCATCTCGAACAATTCGGTATCATGGAAATTGAACGCCAACGATTTCATGCAATGCTGGCCGAGGCGCTTCAAGTTCACGGAAACTTCAGAGCTTATGATTCGCTGCCATCTTCAGAAAGAACAGGTGCTTCTGCCATACAGCGGATCACCCAGACATCGTAGATCGCGTGCTCAAGTGCATTCAGCCCCGGCGTGGATGCAAACATCCAGCCGTTGAACACGCGCTTTTCCATGTCGATACCTTCAGGCAGCTCATCCATATCTTCGAGTTCGAAACCGAAATCCTCAATCTCGATATATGCAACCGACTCTGGCGCTTCCGTTGGCGGCGTCTGATGGCAGGCTTTCACACTGACCCGAAGGCCGCCAAACAGGATGGTCGAATCAACCGCAACTTCAAGATCGTTTGACCGGCCGGAAATCTTGTCGAGCCCTCGCAGCATGACGGCTGGCTGAGGCAGATACTCCAGATCCGGAAGTTCGCCCTCGCTCTCTTCGCCTTCAGAACCGACCTCTTCACCGTCTTCGGCATCTTCGTCGACGACGCCGTCGAAAGGATCATTGTTGTCCATGTCCGGGTCGACAGCAGACGGCATATAGTCTTCTGGATCATATTCTGGCGAAAAGATCGGTGCGAGACGCGGGCCTGTATTCTCCGGCCCGTCAAATCCTTCTTCAAATTCACCGGTTTCCGGATTGATACCCTCCGCCGGATCAATGAATTCATTCAAAGGGTCTTCTTCACCCGCTTCAGGTGGTTCTGTTGGCGTTTGCTGGGTTTGTGCCTCATCGAACAAGTCCGACAGCGGGTCATCCTGCTGCGTTTCCTGTGCGATGGCTGAAATCGAAAATGCGGTGATGGCGACTGTCGCGCCAACCAGAAGCTTTCGAAAAGACATTAATAGCCTTCCTGCTCAGACCCGCTATCCTGATTACCCATCATGCTGGCAAACAGAGTGAGAATATCGACACTTCCGCGCGTATAGAGGATTTCACCGGAGCCGTCTGTCGCAATCGTATCGAGACTTCCACCGGGCTCGACTGACACGAAAGCACCGCCAAGAAGACCGTCACTCGAAATCTTTGCATCGCTGTCATCAGGCAAAATAACATCGCCCTGAATTGCCAGTGTCAGCACGGCTTCAGCACGCTTGGGGTCTACAGTCATATTCGCGACCCTGCCAACCTTCACGCCCGCCAGGCGAACATCTGTACCCGAACTGACGCCCACAACATTGTTGAAACGCGCGGTCAGCTCATAGCTGTCGCCAGATCCGCTCGCGCTGGTCTGGTTCAGTGCAAATGCAAGACACAGCCCGGCAGCAATGATGACGACTGCGCCAAGGACGATCTCAAAAACCGAATTACGCATCTGGGCTCCAGGCTTCATAGTCGCTGTCTGACTCGCGCCGCTCACCGGAGCGTGCGAGACTACCCTTCGGACGATAGGCATAAAGCGTGCCCGTCAAATTGGGTACGTGGTCGGTTTCAAAGGGTTTCCGCTCAAGCGGCTTTTCTGTCGGCGGCTCGTCATACGTATAGTGCAGCCAGCCGTGCCAGTCTGCAGGCACCTTGGACGGCTCCGCCAGGCCCTTATAAAGCACATAGCGTCGATGCCGACCTTCATAGCTTGGCTTGCGGTCTTCGAAATAGCGGTTTCCGTAATCATCTTCGCCGATGAAATTCGAGCGTCGCTTAACGTCGAAAAGCGTATTCACGGTCCAGCCGCTCCACCAGGTGAAAATCTTGTCTAACACGCGAGTCGGTATCCCTGTTCAATGTGGCGCGAATATGGTTCACGCAAGACATATCGTCCAGACCTTGATTTGTCAGTATTGCTGATATTTGACGAGTGTTTTCCGCAGAAAAGCGCAAAACATGTCATTCATGGCCTTGGCAATACACCAAAACCTCTGATAACGAGCATCTTCTTCGCGGAGAGGTGGCCGAGTGGCTGAAGGCGCTCCCCTGCTAAGGGAGTATACGGTTTGTCCCGTATCGAGGGTTCGAATCCCTTCCTCTCCGCCACGAAGACTTTTTTATTTCGGTATTTACAAGATACTAGCGAGACACACCCCTTTCAGGGTAAGCTGAAGGGTTAGGCATAGACTAACCTGCCCAGTCGGTTCGTTCGAGATCTTGGAGAATTTCACTTCCACTCGAACCGCCATTGCCCGTTGACGTTCATAGAGTTTCACCTCTGATCAGTTGTAAGTAACAGGCGAATCCATGACGCGTGCCGATTACCTCCTGTGACACAAAGCCATTCTTCCACTGGCTGTTGCTGAAACAAAAGACGAAGCAAACAGAATCAAAGACGGCGGGATGCCGCAGATCTGATGCGGTTTCTCAAAACAACAGCTGTGAAGCTCATCGAAAGTGACATCCGGGGTGTCGCTCAGCGGCCGCTCATTCGTCAGCAGGTCTATGGTGAGACTGTCACGGCGGTCCGGCTCAATGCTTTGCACAAACTCGATGAGCGCCTTCACCGTCAGTATGATCAGACGCCGCGTACACTCGAGCGCGTTCAAAAACCCGCGAGAAAACGGACGAAATAGACGTTTTTCGGATCTATGGCTTACCCTTTGGTGGACCTTGGAGAACGCGCCATAGAAATTTAGTCGATATTTCAAAGAGATGATGACCCGGCATTGCGGACACTTGCTCCGCCATCAAATAAAAGCCCCACCGGAGTGGGGCTTCATAAAAACTTTGTCTTCCTCCATCTGCTGTTAGTTTGCAGCAGAAAGTATCTCCCGTGCGCCTTTCTCCGGATCGTTCACGACGCTCGGCTCAACATCAAACCGCATCACGGCACGCTCTGATGGCTCGTACGGAGTCCATTCCGGCAACAACTCGGATGATGGAACTCCAGTCTTCGCAAAACTGATCCATGCGTCCGACATCATTGCCTCGAGCTTCAATGGATCATCACCGCTGCCAGCAAGCACGCGAGTTTCTTCGACATTGTTGAACATGTAGGGAATGTCGAGTGTATGAGGCGATTTGAACACGCCATCATTCGCGTCTGTGTCGTAATAGAGCTGGTACATATAGACCGGCGCCCCACCCTGACGCGCTTTCTGATCGCCAAGTGTGTAGGTGCCCTGAATGAAACGGGCCGTCATCGCTGAGTTGAAAAGGTGTGATGGCGAATAGTCTGGATGCATCTCACGATAGTTCTCAACCAAAGCCGGACCAGTGGCACCCAGTGTCGGCGCCATCTTTGCCAGACCTTCGTCTGTAAGCGTTCCAAACCATTCCTGAGCGGCGTTGAAGATCGTCATCTCATCCTTGTTCCAGCCAATGATGATTGGAACATCTTTCGACTGCTCAGGCGCCGCTGGGATGAATGGATGGCGCGGCAGCACCGTGCCATCTACAATTGGACTGAAATTGCCGGTCGCGCCTTCAGTGGCCAGGGCTTCACGCGCATATGACAAAATATCTTCTGCAGGCATCGCACGAAGCTGTTCAAGCGTTTCAATTCCTGCCGTTTCAAGGAACAGATCAGCCAGTTTCGCTGCGGCTTCTTTACTGCCGCTGGTTACGCCGGGACCGGACTGAATTATCGCTTTATCGAACAAACCATCTGCTGCAGGCGTTGCAAGCATGTGGCTGACTTTTGAGCCGCCACCGGATTCGCCCATAATCGTCACGTTGTCCGGATCGCCGCCGAAGGCTTCAATATTGTCGCGCACCCATTCAAGAGAGGCAACGAGATCCAGATTACCGACATTGCCGGATGACGCGAAGTCTTCGCCGAATTTGTCACCCAGATAGAGGTAACCGAAAACGTTCAGACGGTGATTGACAGTGACGACAACCACATCGCCTTTCTCGGCGAGATTGCGACCATCATACGCCGCCCAACCACCAGAGCCGTAGGCATAGCCGCCTCCATGGAACCAGACCATGACGGGACGCTTCTTGTCATCGGCGTCTGGCGTCCAGACGTTCAGGAACAACGCGTCTTCATTGTCAAATTTTTCTTCGGCGAGTGTCGGGAAAATGCTCTGCATCTGGCGTGTGAAGGTTGTCGTTTTCGGGCCCGAGACCGAGTACATCTGCATAGCAGGAGCGCCGAGAGTCGTGGCGTCCGCAATGCCTGCCCAGCTTTCTAGTGGCTCAGGCGGCATGAAGCGCAAATCACCAAGTGGCGGCTTTGCATAACGGAGACCAAGGAACTCGCTGATACCGCGATCTTTGAAGCCCTGGACCTTCCCGTACTTTGTATCGACAACTGCAGTCACGTCAGGAACGACGCCCTGAAGTGCTGGCTGATCAAGCGCGCCTGGTGCCTGAGAAAACGCAATCTGACCCAAGCTCATCACGCCCAAGGAAAGCGCTGCACCTCCTGCTTTAGCTGAATTATTTATAAACTTCATTCCTATCTCCCTAAGAAATTTCCACGTCTTTTGCGTGATTTAGTGACGTTACGTCGTACATGCCTCCTCGGGCCAGTACAGGCGTAACGGATTCACGATCAACAACTTGTGTTGAAGCGTTTCAGTCGGCGCTAAGCGCGGTATGAGATCCACCAGATGCCCGTCATCGGGAATGGCATCCTGCATGTTCGGATGGGGCCAATCCGTCCCCCAGAGGACCCGGTCCGGAAACTCTTCCACGATCGGTGCGATGGCCGTGACAAAATCGTCGAATGGCGGTCCCTGCTTGGTGAGACGTTCAGCGCATGAGACCTTCGTCCAGAAATTCTCATGGTCCTGCAGGAACTTTCTGAAGGCCTGAACTTCAGCGCCTTCAAAGCCTTGTGAAACGTCGGGCCGACCCAAATGGTCCACGACGACAGTCGTCGGAAGTGCTTCGAGAAAGGGCGTCAGCTCATCCAGAATGTCCGCCTCAAAATAGACGACAACGTGCCAGCCAAGGCGCTGAATACGCTTGGCGATCTCAATGAATTTGTCTTTCGGCGCATCATCGACAAGGCGTTTCAGAAAATTGAAACGTACACCGCGAATACCTCCATTATGGAGTTCATCCAATTCGGCGTCGGAGATCGCGGGATCGACCACCGCCACGCCGCGAGCTCGGCCCTCAGAGCGCGCGATCGCATTCAGTGTCGCCCTGTTGTCAGTGCCGTGACAGCTTGCCTGCACGATGACATTGCGGCTGAACCCGAGGTGGTCACGGAGTGCAAACAGCTTCTCTGGGCCCGCATCCTCAGGAGTATATTTGGCTTGGGAACTGAACGGAAACTCAGCCATGGGACCAAAGACGTGGCAGTGCGCATCGATGGCGCCCTCTGGCGGTCGATAGCCCGGCTGAGAGGGTGATGAATGCCAGGAAACAATACGCGTCATGCGAAGACCACTCCATCCATCAGCTTGCGAGCTGTACGGATCAGTCCCGTCCGAATGACGGTGTCGCCATCCCATTCAAGCTCGACAGTCATCACACCGGTCGGGTGTTCCACATCAACGCGACAAGGATTGACCTCCTCAAAAACGGCCGTGCCTTTCGCAACGCTGTTCGGAAACATACAGGCTGCGGCATCTGATGCTGCTGCAAGCACGCCGACAGCTTCATGCACCCGATGCGGAATAAAGGTTCTGGTGTTGATAATGCCACCGCTACGCGGCGAACTGATCAAACACATTTTCGGGATGGTTTGTTCGGTAACATCGCCCAAATTCATCATTGGACCAGCCTGCAGACGGATCGATTCGATTTTTGCCTTCAAGCCCGGAAAGGCTTCGATTTCCTGTGGCGTTTCATACCCCGTAAGCCCGAAATCTGCCGCACGCAGCATGACACTTGGCATACCGTTGTCGACCAGCGTGACTTCCACACCGTCTATGATGTCGATCTGATTGCCGGTCGGAAGAAGCGCGCCACACTGCGCACCCGCTGTGCAAGAATAATTCTGAATGATCGGCGCATGCATTCCCGGTACGCCATCGATGCGCGCATCACCTTCATAGGTCACTTTGCCTTCAGGCGTCTGAACCACCAGATCAGCCTGGGATTCGGAGTTCACCATGTAGACACGCACAATGGTTTCGCCCGCTTTGGCTGAAACAAGGCCGCGCTCTATTGCGAATGGACCAACGGCGGCGAGCATGTTTCCGCAATTCTGACCGTCCGAAATGGAACCGGTGTCAGGTTGTACTTGCAGAAAAAGATAATCGACATCGCACCCTTCGCGATCCGATGGCGAGACCACTGCAATCTTGCTCGTCAGTGGGTGTGCGCCACCCATGCCATCAATCTGCCTCGCGTCTGGTGAACCCATTACCGACACGAGCACGCGATTTCGCGCCTCGATGTCCTCTGGCAAATCAGAAGCGAGAAAGAACCCGCCTTTAGACGTTCCGCCACGCATCCACATGCATCGAATACCGCCTGTGGAGCTGACCGAGACATCAGACATATTTCAGGCCCATCTCGGCAAGCCGCGGACGCATGTCGTAAATGTCGAGCCCAAGCTCTCCGGCAGCGAGGCGTTGGCGCTTCTCTTCTTCCTTCGCCTCTCGTTCCTGAGCTTTCTTCAGGACATCTGCAGCTTCGTCCCTCTTCACGCAGACCACACCATCATCATCAGCAACAATGATATCGCCCGGTTCGACATACGCTCCGGCACAGACCACCGGCACATTGACAGATCCAAGCGTGTTTTTGACCGTGCCCTGCGCAAAAACAGCTTTTGACCAGACAGGGAACTGCATTTGCGTGAGGTCGAGAACATCGCGGCATCCTGCATCGATGATCAGCCCCCGGCATCCACGGGCCTGTGCTGACGTCGCAAGGAGGTCGCCAAAATATCCATCTTCACATGGGCTGGTGGGGGCGAGCAGCAAGACATCGCCTTCCTTGAGTTGCTCGATCGCAACGTGAACCATCCAGTTATCGCCGGGCGCTGCAGAGATTGTCACAGCTGATCCGCCAATCCGTGCGCCAGCATAGATTGGGCGCATATAGCTTGCGAGAAGACCTTTTCGCCCCTGAGCCTCGTGCACTGTTGCGACACCGCACTTGCCCAACGCGTCGACAATTGCAGCGTTAGCTCGCTCGATATTCTGAACAACGATGTTCGGCACGATCAA
>NZUJ01000114.1 GCA_002701295.1 Ponticaulis sp.
CGCGAGCTTCCTGCTCCATGCGCTTGGCTTTCTTCTCGACCCAGGCCGAGTAGTTGCCTTCATATGGGATGCCCTTGCCGCGATCGAGCTCGAGGATCCAGCCCGTGACCTGATCGAGGAAGTAACGGTCGTGGGTAACGAGGATCACACAGCCCCTGAAGTTCACCAGATAGTTCTGCAGCCAGGCAACCGTTTCAGCATCAAGGTGGTTGGTCGGCTCGTCCATGATCAGCATATCAGGCTTGGACAGGAGAAGCTGACAAATCGCGACGCGGCGGATCTCACCACCGGAGAGCTTCGTCACATCGGCCATTTCGTCCGGGCAACGCAGTGCGTCCATCGCCATCTGGATCTTGGAATCGATATCCCAGGCGTCGGCCGCGTCGATCTGCTCCTGCAGCTCGGTCATCTCTTCCATCAGCTCGTCAGTATACTCCTCAGCCATTTTGGCCGAGACCGCATTATACTTGTCGAGCAGGATTTTCTCCGGACACTGCGACGCGATATTGTCAAAAACGTTCAGTTCAGGGTCGAGCTGCGGCTCCTGCGGCAGATAGCCGATTTTCATGCCTTCGGCGGCGCGAGCCTCACCGTTAAATTCTGTATCCTCCTGCGCCATAATGCGCAGCAAGGTCGACTTACCCGAACCGTTAACGCCCACCACACCAATCTTGGCATCCGGCAGGAATGAGAGGTGAATGTTCTCGAAGACCTTTTTACCACCCGGATAGGTCTTGGTGAGACCGGACAATTGGTAGATATACTGATAAGAGGCCATGGGGTCGGGACTTTCGGGAAAGCAGGAAAATTGAAGGCCGTCTTTGCCTCATCTGGGGCGTGTTTTCAATACGGGGAATGTTATGAGCGACGATAACAGGTCTGATGACACACGAACCCCGCCGAACAAGCCGGATGATCACAAGAAGCCTGGCTTCGATGCGCTGATTGAAGACGTATTCGGGTTGAACCTTCGCGGTCTCAAAACGATCTGGGCATTGATCCGCAATCCGTCCGACGTTTTTGACGCGGCCAGACACGAACACTGGCAAAATCGCTTCACACCCAGCATCAGACTGTATTTCTCGCTGATTGCGCTGACGGTCTTCTTTCAGTTCATCTGGGCAGGCCCGCATTCCTACATGCGTGACGCCTTCCGGGAACAGTTCATTCTCATCCAGGACCTTCCGAACTTCGGCAGGTTTGATGTGGACCGCGCAACCGATCTGGCAATCGACGCCTATCTGCTGATTTCGCCGATCATCGTGGGGGCCTTCATGCTGCTGACGGCATGTTGTCTCTTCATCTGGGGAAAGGGAACTGGATTCGTCACACGCATCCGATTGTTTTTTGCTGCGATGGTCCCGTTCACGGTCGTCAATTTCTTCTTCACCATCGCCACAACTCACGCGTCGCCTGATAAGGGCATTCTGATAGCGGCAATTGCCTTCACGACCATGCTGATCGTGAATATGGTCACCGCCTATCGCGGGCTGAAAACGGTTCACACGGGATCCGCGCGCTTCTGGAAGTCCTTGCTCTATTCTGTCGTGGTGATTTTCGCATTTATTCTGCTCGGCACGCTCTCGCAGATTATCGTCGGCATCTGGGCAAGCCTGCAGATCGTGAATCAGGACCTTGCTATGATCGCTATTGAAGGCATAGTTCGAACATGACCAAAAACGTGCCTGCTGACCGCCGCGTCGGCCTGAGCGATCTCCTCGAAGACCTGTTCGGGCTCAGCCTGCGCGGACTCGCCACCATGTGGGCCATGCTGGCAAACCCGAAGCCCGCATTCGCGGCCGCCCGCCTGCCCGACTGGAGAGACCGGAACTTCACCCCCAGCATACGCCTTGTTCTGTCATTGCTCGCTCTGTTGACCGCCATTCGCTTTCTTTGGACGGGCGAAAACAGCCTCATGTACGGCTCAACGCTTGATGCGCTGAAAGCGGCGGGAGCAGCAAACTCGGACGAACTCGCCCGCGAGCAGACCGAGCAGATCCTCGACAATTTTGTCTGGATTTATCCGATCGCCTTTCTGACCTTTCTCGGCATCATAACAGCCATCACGCCGGTCTGGGGAAAAGGAACCAGCATTGCCACCCGCATACGACTTGGCTTCCTGGCCATCATTCCGAGCGTATTCCTCTCCGTCCTGATGACGGTCAGCGTCGGCTTTCTGGCAGATGACATGCTGTCCTGGATGATGATAGCCCCCATCCTGCTCGGCTGGATTCTGGATTTTGCGACTCCGCTGAGAGGCGGCATTGCTGGCGCATCAACCGGCGTGCGCTTGGGCAAAGCGGCACTGTTTGCGACAGGCACATTCATTGGCGGCATGGCGGCAAACCTCGGGGCCTTCATTGGCGCCCAGTTCTGGATAGACTGGTCGGCCGCCCTGCCCTTCTGAGCCCAATCCGGGCCGACTGACACAGAAAATTCACAGAACAGACTGAAAATTCGGCTAGCCGCGAAACGAACGACTCAGTAGAGAGCGCTCATGAAACGCAACTTCTACCAGATGTTCAGCCTGATCTGCTCGGCCGCGATTGCCCTTGCGCCAATTGGAGCCGCACGCGCGCAGACTGCAGAATTGATCCCGACTTCGGTTACGGAGATGGAAAGTGTGCTCATGACGGGCACCTGGCAATTGCGGATCGCAGACAAGCCGTCTGACTTTTGCCGTGAAATCTACAGCTTCGGCCCGGGAAATCGCCTGATCGCGCTCAGCGGCAGAGAGCGCATTGATGGAAAGTTTGAGCTTGCTGTTCCATCAACCGGCAAGGGGTTTATCCTCGTCGAAGAATACCTCGAAGTGAATGGCGAGCCAGACTGTCAGGGCGACACGCGTGCAAAACCCGGTCGCACACGGATGATCCGCTATATCCCGCAATCGAACGGCACCTTTCAGGTCTGCTGGGTTGGCGGTCGCGGCACATGTTTTGGCTGGGTTGAGCCGATGGATCAGCTGATCGGCTAATTTCTAGCGCAGCATTCCGAAATTTTCGCGCAGATGATCATAGATCGAATGTGCTTCCGCGCGCGTCACATCATCCACTTCGAATTGAACCGCATCGATATCGGGCATGACAACATCATGTCCCAGATCCCGCGCCAGAAGAAACCAGGCCAGAGCACCTGAGAGATCACGTTCACACACCAGGCCGTCCCAGCACGCCATTCCCAGACGGAAAGCGCTGTCCGCATCTGCCCCGAGAAGTGCCGCCTGTGTCCAGTACCGAACGGCCAGTTCAGGATCACGCTCTGTCCCCAGACCGCCCATCGACATGTTGGCAAAAGCACCAGAAGCGCCGCTGTGTCCAAGTTCCGCAGCCTGACGCATCAGACCCGCGGCAGTTCTTAGCTCCTCGTCACTTTCTGCGACGGCAGCGATGCGGCTCGCGGTTTCGAATAAGGCCTGTGCTTCATTCATGATTCGAATTTGACCCCATGACAGAGACGAAAACAACGCTAAAACGGAAGCTATGCACAAAGAATTACTTCTGCCTCTTTTCGCCCTGTTCTCTGCCGCCTGCATGAGCAGTTCCGCCCATTCCCAAGACGAACGAGCCTCCAGCATGACCGACGCCCCGCGTCTGACAATCGAACGCCTTTACGACTCACCCTCGCTGAATGGCCCCAGCCCACGCGGTGTGAAGTTCTCACCTGACGGGACGCGCGTCACTTTCCTGAAGGGCCGCGAAGACGACGCATCACGCCTCGACCTCTGGCAATTTGATGTCGCCAGCGGCGAACAAAGCCTGTTGGTCGACTCCAAAATTCTGGAGCCCGAAGAGGTCGAACTCTCAGAAGAAGAAAAAGCCCTACGTGAACGCAAGCGAATTGCCGGACAAAAAGGCATCGTCAGCTATGACTGGGGCACGGCAGACACCATTCTCGTACCGATTGGTGGCGATCTTCACCTCATCACCCTGACAGGCGGCGAACCAACCGCCCGCCAGCTTACCGAAACAGAGGCCTTCGAATACGACGCTCGCGTCTCGCCACAGGGCAATTATGTCAGCTTCATTCGCGACGGTGCAGTCGTCGTGATCGAACTCGCGACCGGCACTGAAACCCAAATCACGCCGGATGCCGAACCAGACAACGCGATCTCATACGGTGTGGCCGAGTTCGTCGCGCAGGAAGAGATGAGCCGCTATACGGGCTATTGGTGGTCACCTGACGAAAGCTATGTCGCCTACACCAAGGTTGATGAAAGCACGGTGGATATCATCGAACGCTTTGACATTGCCGCCGACAAAACCACCGTCATCGACCAGCGCTATCCCCGCGCCGGTCGCCCGAACGCCATTGTGGACCTGTTCGTGCGGGACATGGCGACAGGCGAAGCGACTGAAGTGACCTGGCGTCGGGAGGATTGGGGCCCGGCAACGGACCAATATCTCGCACGGGTGAATTGGGTGGGCGACACGATGGTGGTGCAAGCCGTCAATCGCGATCAGACGCTCATTCGTTACCTGGAAAGCGCCGCTCCAGGATGGAAACCGGAAGCGCAATCAGCAGAAAGTCAGTCGCGCTGGGTGAACCTAAGCAATGATTTTGTAGTTACCCCGGATTGGGTGCTGACGACATCAGAGGACGACGCGTTCGGCTATCGACAAATCAGCGCCCGATCTCGCGACGGTGATGACGCCATCCGTATAACAAATGGCGAATGGGTGGTCAGCGCAATCGAGGGCGTCGATACCGAGAATAACGTCGTCTATTTCACTGGATATATGGATACGCCACTGGAAAAACAGCTCTACCGGCAGGCCGTCACATCCTATCAGATCAACACATGTCCCGATTGTGCGGGATTGAGATTGGAAGACGGTCCTCCCCCTGTACGCATCACCGAAGCTGGCAAATCCTGGTCCGTGACGATGAGCCCGGATGGGAAGTCATTCGTCGGCACCTCATCTTCACCAACGCAGCCGCCCCAGACGGCCCTCTACACTGCGGATGGCGAACTCATCACATGGATTGAGGAAAACAAACTCGACGAGAGCCACCCCTATTTCCCGTACCTGCCAAACCACACGGTTCCGACCTATGGCACGCTGGAAGCTGAAGACGGCCAGACCCTTTATTACAGCTATCAGACCCCGCCCGATTTCGACCCGACGAAACAGTATCCCGTCCTCATTGAGGTGTATGGCGGCCCGCATGTGCAGACGGTCACCCGAAACTGGGAGCGCATGTCAGATGTCTTCTTCACCCATCAGGGATATATCGTCTTCCGGCTCGACAATCGCGGCAGCTATAATCGCGGCAAACGCTTTGAAGATGTCATCTTCGAACAGACTGGCGGCCCCGAAGTGCGCGACCAGTTGCTCGGCGTGGAATGGCTGAAGAGCCAGCCCTTTGTTGACCCGGACCGGATCGCCATTCAGGGCTGGAGCTATGGCGGCTATATGACCCTCATGACGCTCCTCCAGGCCGAGCCGGACACCTTTGCTGCCGCGGCTTCGGGTGCGCCAGTCACCGACTGGACGCTCTATGATACCTTCTATACCGAACGCTATATGCGAACGCCTGAGAGCAATCCGGACGGCTATGAAAAGTCATCGGTCTTCTACCACCTCGACCGCTGGGAAGGCGATCTGCCGCCGCTTCTCCTGATGCACGGTATGGCCGACGACAACGTCACCTTCGACAACACGACCCGCCTCATGGCCGCCATGCAGGAGAAGGGGCTGATCTTCGATCTGATGACTTATCCCGGCCAGCGCCACGGCATTCGCGGACAAGCCCTCGGTACGCATCTGATGAAAACGCGGATGCGGTTTCTGGATCGCTATCTGAAGCCGGAAGAATGAGCTGAACCATGGGGGATCAACGAAAAGGATTTCTGACATTGCTCATGATCGAAGCCGGTAAGAATATCGGCTTCATCGTTTTCCTGATCGCGGCACTTCTTGTTCCGGGCGTCATTCTGGGCTTTTCGGAACAGCGTGCACCGGCTCTGGGCGCTATTCTGGCGCTCGTCGCATTCATTACCTGTCTCGCGGGTGCCGCGTTTTGCTATTTCGCCAAACCCAAACGCAAATCCCTGAAAGACCAACGCTTGTCCCTCCAGGAGCGCGTGGCAGCGAGAAACAAGCGTTGAAGCGCAAGTTTGTTCGTCCTATGCTCTTAACTCTAAACTCAGTTTGGAATGGCACGACTATGACAGATCGTGAACAACAGGAATGGGATATGAAGCTTCGCAAGATCGATGCGGAGATTTCAAACCTGAATGCCCAAACCACCAAGCTTGCGACTGAAACGAGATGGTATCTGTTGATCGTCGGCGTGGCCTTCTCAGCTGCGCTTCTGTCATTCGGAAAACTCTTTTTCTGATCATCGATGGCAAAGTTTCACTGGGCTGACAAAATCAACGGCAATCTGGGCGATTTTCTGGACCAGGTCATTGTCGGACTCGGTATTGCGATTGGTTTCGTCATTTGGTCCCTGGCTGCACCCATCTGGATCGCGGCAATCATCGGCCTTCTTCTGGCTTGCGGCCTTCCACTATTCCTCCATTTTCGCTTTCCTGGTCTCTACATGACCGCAGGCGAAAAGGACGAAGAATTCGAACAGAGACGCCGGTTCGGACGAAAGCGATAAATCTTCCGAACCAGTCGCCGATTAAATTCGCTGCAAAATCAAAGCCCTCTCACTCATGGAGAGGGCTTTTCTTTACATGAAATGACAAGCGTCCATTATTTTTTGACAAGCTCGCTTGACTATTCGATACCAAATGGACAAGTGTACTTTACAAATAGAAAAGGACACACGTCATGCTTTCATGTTTTAAAACGAATATCCGTAGAGTCAGCACGTCACTGGTCGTCGCCGCAATCCAGCTTGGTGCGGCCGGTTTTCTGAGTTCGCAGGCCCACGCTGAAGTACCGATCTGGGTGATCGAGGATGCCGATTCTACCATCTATGTCACCGGAACCGTCCACATGCTGCCAGAGGGAACAGACTGGCGCGGCGACAAACTCACCGCAGCGCTCGATGAAGCCAGTGAACTCTGGCTGGAAATCCCGATGCAAGGCAGTATGGCAGACATGCAGGCCGCCGCTGCACCTCTTATGATGAAATACGCGCTGTCTCCCGATATGCCGTTATCGAGTCGCCTGACAGAAGAAGACCAGCAACTGCTTGCCGCCTCTCTGGAACGCGCTGACATGTCAGAACAGGCCCGCGCCAGCCTGAACTACATGAAGCCCTGGGTCGTGCTGCAGGCGGTGGGTATGGCACCACTTACAGAGGCCGGATATGACGCGGAACAAGGGATCGACATCCAGCTTGTTCGCCTTGCCACCGAACAGGGTGACACAGTGCACGGCTTTGAAACCCTGGATGAGCAAATTCAGTTTTTTGCTGGTATCCCGGATGAAGAGCAGCTGAGCGCATTGAAGGACCTGCTTCACGTCCCTGAAGAAGAAACAGACCGCATGATCGCGCTCGCGGGATCGGCCTTCACCGATTGGGCCGAGGGCAACACGACGGGTATGAAAACCCTTTTCACGGCCTGGGCCGAAGATGAAGACTCTGCACTGTCGCCGCTGCCTTATGATCGCATGGTCTCGCAGAGAAATGCAGACTGGGCCGAACAGATCAAAGACATGCTTGATGGCCAGGGCGTCCATCTGATCGCCGTTGGCGGTGGCCATCTCGTCGGACCAGACAGCGTGTTTGACCAACTGGAAACACAAGGCATTTCTGCTTCACGCTTCTGATTTCGGTTGCTCACCAGGCCGTTCGAACTGCACATTCGAGCGGCTTCGCAGCCATCTACGCCCCGGAAACATAGAGAAAGTCACAACGACTGGTTTCAGTAGGTTTTGGTAAATTCACACGGTTTCTACCACGTTCACTACCACGCTCCTGATTTAGCGGTCAGTCGACGCGCAACGCACTGTTGCAGTCGTTTGATAAGACTAAAAGGGAAAAACTACCATGCGCAAACCGTTATCTTCGTCTACCGCACTGAAGCGTTCGTCCATTATCGCCCTCACAATTGCAGGATCCTGTTTCATTTCACTGCCCGCTCTGGCTCAGGAAACGTGTGTTGTTCTGAACGCTGCAGCGCCAAGCTCCGCAACAGGAACAAACGCCCTCGCATGTGGCCCGGAAGCTGACGCTGCTGGCGATAGCGCAACCGCAACTGGTCACAACTCTTCCGCAGCCGGTCTCGAAGCGACAGCCAACGGCTTCACAACTGACGCCAGCGGTCGTGGCGCAACAGCTCTTGGTGGCCGCAGCTCAGCAACAAACACATTTGCGACTGCCGTCGGCTGGGCCAACACAGCCAGCGGCGTGAACAGCTTCGCCGGTGGTAACCGCTCAACTGCCTCTGGCGACAGCTCGGTTGCGCTGGGTGACAATGCGATTGCTGAAGGTGTATCTGCCATCGCAACTGGTCACAATTCTTCAGCTGCAGGCCTCGAAGCAACAGCCAACGGCTTCACCACAGACGCCAGCGGTCGTGGCGCAACAGCCCTTGGTGGCCGCAGCTCAGCAACAAACACATTTGCGACTGCCGTAGGTTGGGCCAACACAGCCAGCGGCGTGAACAGCTTCGCCGGTGGTAACCGCTCAACAGCCTCTGGCGACAGCTCCGTAGCTCTGGGTGACAATGCGATTGCTGAAGGTGTATCTGCCATCGCAACTGGTCACAACTCTTCGGCAGCAGGCCTCGAAGCAACAGCCAACGGCTTTACCACAGACGCCAGCGGTCGCGGCGCGACAGCCCTTGGTGGCCGCAGCTCAGCAACAAACACATTTGCGACTGCCGTCGGCTGGGCCAACACAGCCAGCGGCGTGAACAGCTTCGC
>NZUJ01000001.1 GCA_002701295.1 Ponticaulis sp.
ACCTAAAGAGAAATAATCATATTCCGATGAAACGGAAACCTTGGCGCTTACAATGTCATTTCGGTCATCACTACTGTGGGAATAGCTAAAATTTCCACCTGCCCAAAGATCGCTTGCTGAAGCCCCTGATGACGCTACAAAAGGGTCGGCAGGACTATCGCTATCAAAAGGGTCTATGTTACTTGAAGATGCAGATGTATAGGCTGAAACGCCAGCATCTATTGTTAAAACATCATCGTCATTTAATGGAATAGCAACAACGATAGTTGGAGTAAAGTCTGTAAGTTTCTCAGTACCAATACCACCACTTACTGCAGCATTTTCACCATCTTGACTGTAGTAGCTTACAAGAAAATCTACTTCTGGGGCTTCTAGCACCCGTTTTTTGTAGGTTGAAGTTGAATCCTGGGCAAAAATTGTTGCCGAAAAAAGAATAATAAATAAGCTAAATAGATTCTTCATAAAATATTAATTACAGCCGCAACCGCCGCCGGTTTTACCTCCGTTAGCTCCTGATGCAGCCTCGCGATATGCTTGAGCATTAATTTCAAATCTGTCAACAGGTTTGTCGCCCAAGACCATATCAGGGTCGTTTAAATTTACCTTTTCGTATTCTTTTACTACCGTGCAGGAATTTAAAAAGCCCAACAGGAATATACTCGAAAGAATTATTGTTTTTTTCATTATTTATGCGCTATTTCTATATTTTCAGAAGTAAAGATCTCACCTTTTTCATCAATTATGATGCATTCTATTTTTGGGAGTTGATTAATAAAATCAATTCCAACATCCTTTCCCATCACAAAAATTGAAGTGGCCAGGGCATCGGCAATTTCCGCTTTAGGCGCAAACACTGTTGCGCTAATAATTCCAGTTGCGGGATAGCCTGTACGTGGATCAATTATATGTGTGTAACGGATGTTATTAAAGGTAACATATTTCTCATAATTACCAGAAGTAACTACAGCATTTTCGTTTAAAGGTAGCAAAGCAAAAGCCTTGTTTTTGTCCATGGGGTTCGTGATGGCCACTTTCCAAAACTCCCCATCGGGTTGTGTTCCCCAAGTGTTCATATCGCCCGAGGCATTTATGATTCCTCCACTGACACCTTTCTCTATTAAAAGTTTTTTAGCTTTATCGGCCGCATAGCCTTTCCCTATGGCGCCAAAACCTATTTTCATTCCCTCCAATTTCAAAAAAACAGTCAAATTTTCAGGATCAAGTATAATGTTTTGATAGCCCACTTTTGAAACGGATTGTTTTATGGCTTCTTTGGAAGGCATTTGGGTCATACTGCCGTCAAACTTCCAGATTTTATCCATCGAGGCAAAACTGATATCGAAAGCACCATCGGTCAATTTCGAAATTTCAACGGAGCGGCCAATCAAATTGTAGAGTTCTTCATCAACCTTTACGGGTTTTATGCCGGCATTTCTATTTATTTCTGAAGTCTGTGAAGCAGGATCCCAAGAGGAAATAAGTTTTTCAATACGCGTTATTTCAACAACAGCCGCGTCAATGTAATCGTTTGCTTCGATGGAATCTTTTGCGACGACTGTAATTTCAAAACGGCTGCCCATCAATTTTAAAGTCCGTTTGAAAATTTCTTGTGAGAATGTAAAATTCACACAAAGCATTGCTATTAATATAGGAATTGCTTTTTTCAAATTATTTCACAAACGATTCAAGTTTTTCGATATATGCAGCGGGGGTAGTTTTTTCATAACCTGCTTCGCCTAATACGTTGCCTTCGTTATCAAGAATAACTACAAAAGGAAAGTAACCTTGCTTGTTGTATTTTTCGGCAAGCTGATTGTTTTTTTGCTGCTGGACATCGGGAAGGGAGTTTTTCTTTTTTCTGGGAAAATCTGCCTGCAACATAACAAAATGATCTTTTGCATATGCTTTGAATTCTTCAGAACTCCATATTTCACGATCCAATTTTATGCAGGGGGCGCACCAATCGCTTCCTTGGAAAACAAGAACTATTGGGCGATTTTCTTCAGAAGAAATTTGTTTTGCGGTTTCAAAATCGGTCTGCCATTCTTGGGCTGAAAGTTTAAAAGAACAAAAAATTACAGCAACTAATAAAATGATTTTCTTCATAGGGGATATCTAATTTTTTTTATAACGTATTATATTCAAAATTAGTGCCGCGGTTAATTTAATTTGACACAAAATTTTATCTATCGGTTCTGCTCATCTGCCGATGGCCCATAACTTCCCGGTACCGGAATATCCAGTAATCTATAATACACTCCCAGTTGTGCTCTATGGTGTGTGATTTGGTTAAGGCCATGACGAATTGCTCCATATTTGCTCCATTCCATTATTTTTTGGCCGTTCATCCGTATGCTCCAATCAGGCGTTAAATCCTCTTCCGATGCACTTTCCAAAGCTTTTATGCCAGCTATATACTGTTTTTCCAACTGTTGTAGTAAATCTTCTTTACCGTCCATTTTTTCGGGATGGTAGCCATCGGCAAAGTCCAGAAATTCGGTTTTCAATATTACTCCTGGCCAACGGAAAATATCAACAATATGCGTAGTTAAATCCATTAACTTCATGCTTTTTTTGTGCGGTGCATAATCGTTTTTATTTTTGGGAAAGTTATTTAGAAATTTTTTGGTGGTATTATATTCTTCAGTGAGTTCGTCCTTTAAAATTTTTAAAGTATCCATAGTTTTTCGTTTTTAAAAAAATGTATTTTTTTGCATAGCTAATTTACCCCTTTAAAATCATTTTTTCAACAGGAAATTCCTGTAAATTTGCAGCCTAAAATTTTTCTCAATTGGCAAGACAAATCACAGATACCATCGTAATGATTCGCCCGGTTGCGTTCCGAATGAACGAGCAAACGGCAGTAAACAATTTTTTTCAGGAAGACATAGCGCTAAAGAATGCTGAAATTAATACCAAAGCCCAGGCAGAGTTTGATGCTTTTGTGCAAAAGTTACGAGGCGTGGGCGTAAACGTGATTGTTGAAAATGATGATTTAAGGATGGATACGCCAGATTCCATTTTTCCGAATAATTGGATCAGTTTTCACGAAAATGGCGATGTAGGTCTTTATCCCATGTTTGCCGAAAACCGCCGTCGTGAAAGGCGTGAGGAAGTTTTGATCCGTTTGGAGAACGAAGGTTTCAAAATCAATAATATTTACGATTATACTCCTGCCGAAGACGAAGGCTTTTTTCTTGAAGGAACAGGAAGTATTTTGATGGACCGTGTAAACCGAAAGGCGTATTGCGCCCTTTCACCACGCGCTGATGAAGAATTGCTTATTGAATTTTGTGAAGATTTTGAATACATGCCTGTAATTTTTACTGCAAACCAAACGGTGGATGGCAAGCGATTGCCTATCTATCACACAAATGTAATGATGTGTCTTGCAGAAGAATTCTGTGTAATTTGCTTGGACACGATCGATGATGCTAAGGAAAAGAAAAATGTTGTACAACACTTAAAAACTGACGGAAAGGAAATTATCGCAATCACCGAGGGCCAAATGCATCACTTTGCAGGCAATATGCTTCAAGTACAGGGGCGCGACAAAAAATATTTGGTAATGAGTGCAGCTGCGCATAATAGTTTGTCGAAACAGCAAATTGCTGCCATAGAAAAACATTGTGAAATCTTAAGCAGTGACCTTCACACCATTGAAACTTGTGGGGGCGGAAGCGCTCGCTGTATGATGGCGGAAGTCTTTCTGCCCAAGGCTTAAGCTATATTTTTTACTTTAGCTATATTTCGTATCATTCCACCAAAAATGAAATAGTGGAAGGGTAACATCAAATACCAATACAGTCTGCCCCACAAACCTTTGGGTCTAAAAGTGGCGGTCTGTATCAATTCGTTTTTATCATTTATGCAGAATTCCAGCCAGGCTTCGCCGGGAAGTTTCATTTCGGCAAAAAGAAGTAGTCTTTTACTTTCCTTGTCAGCATAGAGCACACGCCAAAAATCCAGCGCATCGCCTGTTGAAAGTTGATCTGGGTGCGTTCTTCCTCGTCTAAGACCCACTCCACCTACCAATCTGTCCATAAATCCGCGGATTTTCCAAAGTGAATTTCCATAGTACCAGCCACGTTTTCCACCGATGGCCCATATATTCTTTAATGCTCTTTCGGGGTCGTCCACATTCAACACTTTTTTGTCTTTAAGACAACCATATGTTGGCACTTGGATGTATTCTTTCAAATTTGAAATTCTTCCGGCCACTAGCGAATCTTTCCAACTGGAAATCACGAGGTTTTGTTCAATTTTCAAAAATGCTTTTTTTATTGCTTCTTCGTATGAAATAGGCTTTATGTTTAAAATTTCCTGCAGTTTATTATCTCTTGCCACAACTTCCATTTTCATACTATCCACAAGATTTACAGCGAGTTTATATGAAGTAGAGGTGACGAAATATAACCAATATGAAGAAAGCCTTGGCGACATAACCGGAACCGAAATTATCCACAGTTTGAGTCTGCGAATTTTTGAATATTTCATCAACATTTCCTTATAAGTCAGTACATCCGGTCCTCCAATATCAAAAGACTGGTCAAAACATTTTTCGTTCCCCAAAACCCCGGAAAGAAATGCAATCACATCGCGAATGGCTATGGGTTGAATCTTGGTCTTTAACCATTTTGGAGCAATCATTACAGGTAATTTTTCACACAAATCCCTAATAATTTCAAAGGAAGAACTGCCGCTACCCACAACAATTCCGGCACGAAGTACTGTTAGGTGAAAGTCGCCCTTGTATAAAATTTCCTCAACCTGTTTTCGGGAAGAAAGGTGTTTTGAAAGCTCATCCTGATTAATGATTCCACTTAAATAAATAACCTGCTTCACACTGGTGGAAGCCATATATTTATTAAAATTTTCTGCGGATTGTGCTTCAACTTCATCAAAATTTTTGGTCGAACCGCTCATGGAGTGGATTAAATAATAGGCCGCATCAATGTCTTTGGGAAAGGAATCGTAATTTATTACTTCAGCAAAATCTATTTCAATTACAGTCACTTTTCTTGTAGTTTCTGGGTCGAGCGAAAGTCTATTTTTATCGCGAACGGCACAGATAATTTCGTGTCCATTTTCCAAAAGTTCGGGAAGCAATCGCATACCAATGTATCCATTGGCACCTGTGAGTAGAATTTTCAACTTGAAATATTTTGTTTAAAGATAAATTTAAAAAATTAAACATTAGTTAAAAACCAGTTAAGTTATGGGTTGCTTTATTTTCCAAAACGGTATCTTTAAATCTTCAACCAAATAATCCAAAAAACCATGAAAATCTTAAAAATTGTATTGCTAATTGTAGGGGTGGTTTTAATAATCTTCGGGCTTTACAATGCTTTTGTTCCGCAACAAGTTTTGGATATAGGCCCCTTGGAAGTAAATGCAAAGGAAGGATTGACCAATCAAACACTTGGAATGATTGGTATTGGGGTTTTGGCGCTTATTGCTGGCGCACTGCTTAAAAACCGTCGTTAATATTTAAAATTGTATGTTTTGAAGAATAGCAATTACGGCTGCACTGATATATTCCACACCTATTGAAATTACAATAAATCCAACTATTCTGGAAATGGCATTAATGCCCGAAGCACCTAAAAATTTGCTGATGTAATGCGAACTTCTCAGAATAATAAAAGTCGCGAGTCCAACTGCAAAAACGGCCATTACAATCCAAATTATCTCTACAGTATTTTGATACTGCTGATTAAAGGTAATTAATAACGAAATGGAGCCAGGCCCTGCAAGCATAGGGATTGCAAGCGGAGTGAGCGAAAATTTTTCGCGTTTGTCCAAATCCTTTTGCACCCTTTTATTCTTCATCCCTTTGTGCTTTGAAAAAGTTCCCGTCAACAGCGCAAAGCCAGAGGTTACTATTATCATTCCTCCTGCAATCCGGAGTGCGTTTAAACTTATTCCGAAAAAGGCCAATAAATAGGTTCCGGCAAAGAAGGAAATGATTAAAATTACCACCACATTTATCGTGGTCAAAAGAGACGTCTTATTGCGTTCTTGAGTACTTTCATCGCTCGTCAATCCTACAAAAACTGGTACCGTACCCAATGGGTTTATTACTGAAAAAAGCGCGGCAAATACATATAAAAAAATGTCCATAGTTTTTTCGGCAAAGGACGTTTGGTTTTTGTGTTTGAAGATTACCAAAACTTTAAAAGAAAGTTATTTGATGGCTTCCAAAAATTCAAAATTCAAAATTCAAAATTCAAAATTCAAAAAAGTATCTTTGCACTCTAAAATTTTAGTATGACATTTCAGCAAACATTGGAAACCCAAATTAAAATCGCAGTCGAAAAACTCTACGGTGCAAAACTTGAAACGGTAGAATTACAGCCCACCCGCAAGGATTTTGAAGGCGATATCACCGCTGTTGTTTTCCCGATGTTGCGCGTGGTTAAAGGAAATCCTGTGCAAATAGGGGAGGCCATTGGCGACTACTTGGTTGAACATGTTTCTGAGATTGAAAAATTCAACGTTGTACAGGGCTTTTTGAACATTGTTTTGAGCGATTCGTACTATTTGAATTTTTTCAACTCCGTTCCTGATTTTTCTTCCTTCGGAAAAGTTCCGCAGGGTAAAGAAGCATTGATGGTAGAATATTCATCTCCAAACACAAATAAACCGCTGCACTTGGGGCACGTTCGGAATGTATTGCTCGGCTATTCCGTGGCAGAAATTGAAAAAGCTGCCGGGAAAAAAGTGTATAAAACACAAATCATTAACGACCGCGGGATACATATTTGTAAAAGTATGCTGGCTTGGGAGAAATTCGGAAATGGGGAAACTCCCAATAATACTGATTTGAAAGGCGATAAACTTGTTGGGAACTACTATGTAAAATTTGATAAGGAATACAAAAAACAAATAGAAGCTTTAAAAGCCGAAGGGAAAACCGAAGAAGAAGCAAAAGCACAAGCGCCATTAATTTTGGAAGCCCAGAAAATGCTCCGAGAGTGGGAAGCCGGCGATGAAGAAACCGTTGCACTTTGGAACAAAATGAACGGCTGGGTTTACAAAGGTTTTGAGGAAACTTATAAAGCCATTGGCGTAGATTTCGATTTTTATTATTACGAAAGCGATACCTACCTTTTGGGAAAGGATATTATTGAAGAGGGCATCAAAAAAGACGTCTTTTTTATGAAAGACGATGGCTCCGTTTGGTGCGATTTGACCGAAGAGGGGCTTGATGAAAAATTGGTTTTACGAAGCGACGGCACCGCGGTTTATATGACTCAGGATATAGGTACTGCCGTACAGCGGGTTAAAGATCATCCCGATGTGGGCGGGATGATTTATACTGTTGGAAACGAACAGGATTACCACTTTAAAGTGCTGTTTTTGATTTTAAAAAAACTCGGTTACAGCTGGGCTGAAAATCTTTTCCATTTAAGTTATGGAATGGTAGATTTGCCTTCAGGGAAAATGAAAAGTCGTGAAGGAACAGTTGTTGACGCCGATGATTTGATTGCGCAAATGACTGACACGGCACGAACTATTTCTGAAGAACTGGGAAAGATTGATGAATTTTCTGAAGAGGAAAAAGAAGCGCTTTACCGAATGATAGGATTGGGCGCTTTGAAATATTATATCCTAAAAGTTGATCCCAAAAAACGAATTCTTTTTAACCCCGAAGAGAGTGTGGATTTTCAAGGAAATACGGGGCCATTTATTCAATATACCTATGCACGGATTCAGTCTATACTTCGAAAAGCTGCTGCTGTTGGCATAAGCGCAGTGGAAATCTCTTTTGATGAACTTGAAATGCATCCGAAGGAAAAAGAACTTATAAAAATTATCCAGCAATTCCCTGAAACCATCCAATTGGCGGCAGAAAACTACAGTCCCGCGCTGATTGCAAATTACACCTATGATTTGGTAAAGGAATTCAACAGTTTTTACCAAAACGTGCCAATTCTCGCTACGGATAATGAAGTTGAAAAAGCTTTCCGCGTAAAACTTTCAAAAGCGGTTGGAGAAGTTATAAAAAGTGCATTCTCCCTCTTGGGAATTGACGTTCCAGAGCGTATGTAATTTTCAAAATAAAACCTGAAACGAAAAGTTTGGAGTAATACCCAAAGAAATTTCCTCTATTTGGTTAACGGAAACCTTATTGTTTTCATCTCGTGCCAGAGCATATCGGACGTTAATGGTATTTTTAGTATTCAACAGGTTCAAGAGCGCGATGTTTATTTTGGCATCAATGGAAGGGGAGAGCTTCCAAAGATATTCCGCAGAAATATCTGCGCGAAAATAGTCTGGCACATGCTCGTTGTTTGGCTCGTCAAATTGGATGGTTGTTATACCTCCTTCAGTGGTAGTTTCAAAATTTTCTAGCGGAATAGTATAGGGTTTTCCACTGTGCCAATTCAGCCCTAAAGCAACTTTTAAGGTATTCCATGAATAAGTTCCTGCAAGCGTTGCGGAATGCTGAATATCCAGATTATTGGGAAATTTTGCCGGCGTAAGTATTTCAAACACCGGATTTTCAGTTTGTATGGTCATGCATCCGTCTAAAATGCTCTGGTTGACTTCAAAATTTGTGCAGACAACCGCTAAGTGGTGTTTTCCAAATAACTTTGTGATGGATGAAAAAGATGCATTATTCCGATGATTAATAAT